>RFZJ01000001.1 GCA_009920765.1 Planctomycetota bacterium
GATCGGGTGCAACGCCCAAGGTTCCAATAAAAGGAGTAATGGGCCAGGAAATTTTATCGTTGAAATGAAGGGTTCCATCCTTGGTTGTGCCACTTGGGCCAACTGAGTGTTTAAAAACCATGGTGGTGTATTCGCTCGAAAGTTCTGGCCATCGGGTAGATTCTCCCAAAGGCCCCCTTCTTGGCCCTACCGCAACCCATGAGGTTTTTTCAACTTCGATTTCATGAATATTTACAACAAGAGTATCCCCGCGCTCCAATCCCTCAATAAAAACCGGGCCCGCAATCGGGTTTGCAAGAGGTGGAACCCGATCAAATCCAGGACGATTTCCAGGAATAGCCTTATCCGCAGAGCTTTTAAAAAAACCACTGCCAGCATCCCAAGTTTCAATTTCCATTCTCTCGCCCGGCTTTACATGGACAAGCGGCTTATCATTGTAATCGAATGCAAATTTCCGGGCATCATCGCGAATGATCTTCTTCATGTTCAACCTTAAATAGTTAGTGCCATTTCTTATGCAAGCAGCTTTTTTACAACCTTGCCTGCAACATCGGTTAATCGAAAATCCCTGCCTTGAAATTTATACGACAACTTCAAGTGATCCATACCAAAAAGGTGCAGTAAAGTGGCATGAAAATCATTAATATGAATGGGATCTTCGTCAATATTCCAGCCTAGTTCATCAGTTTTACCAATAACCTGCCCACCCTTTATACCACCACCCGCCATCCAAATACTAAAGGCAAAAGGGTGATGATCGCGCCCGGTGACATTAGCCGAGCCACCCCGGTTTTCGCCCAATGGAGTCCGCCCGAATTCTGACAACCATATCACCAAAGTTGAATCCAAAAGGCCTCGCTGCTTTAAATCCTTGATCAATGCCGCAACAGGTTGATCTGCCATCAAACAATTTTGTTTCAACTCAGCATCAAGATTACTGTGATGATCCCAGGATGCGTGGAACAGGCTTACAAAACGAACCCCGCGCTCTACCAACCTTCGAGCCAAAAGACAGTTGCTTGCAAAGGAATGAAACTGGCCTTTACCCCCACCCCTGCTTGCCTTGATTTCCGGCTCATTACGATCAAGCCCATAAGCATCGAGAGTCTGTTTTGTTTCGCTTTTCAAATCGATCAATTCAGGAGCCGCAGATTGCATACGAAACGCAAGTTCATAACTGGCAATGCGGCTGTTGATTTCGGGATCCCCAACCATTTCATTTCGTAGGGCGTTAAGGTTTTTTATGCCCTCGATGCTTGCTTGTTGAATGCTTTTGTCGAAACCTGAGGGGTTATTCAAATTCAGAACAGGCTCTCCCTGATTACGAAAAAGCACACCCGCATAGGGAGTGGGCAAAAAACCACTTGACCAGTTGGAAGTGCCTCCACTGGTTCCCCTGCCCGCACTCAACACCACATAGCCCGGTAAATTCTGCGAAGGGCTGCCCAACCCATAATTCACCCAACTGCCCATGCTGGGCCTGCCAAAATTGGGGGTGCCTGTATTCATCATCAATTGACCCGGATGATGATTAAATGCTTCGGTATGCATGGAACGAACCAAGGCGATATCATCGGCACAAGTGGCAATATGGGGCAGAAAATCACTCAATTCCATACCACATTCACCATGCTTTGCAAACTTTCTTGGAGACCCCAAAATCCGAGCCCCTTCCTTTTGAATGAATGCAAACCGAACATTCTTAGTCATGGATTCAGGCAACTTTTGACCGTTTAATTCCTTTAGCTTTGGCTTGGGATCAAACAAATCCATCTGGCTGGGGGCACCCTCAAGATAAATACAGATCGCTGATTTCGCCTTGGGGGCAAAATGGGGCGCTCTGATTGCAAAGGGGGATAGATCCTGACTCGATGCCTGCACTTTGTTTTCTGCCAACAGGCTGGCTGCTGCAAGCAATCCCAACCCGCTTGCCTGATTGGTAAGAAAAGATCTTCTACCCTGCAGGCAGTATTCATCAAATAATTTTTTAGATCGACTCATCACGGCTTCGTCCTTCATCTGGATTAATCCCGAACAATAATTTCGTCAAGGTTTAAAAGCACCCGGGCAAAAGCAACCCAAGCCGCACTTAAAGCTACATCACCTTTCATATCCGTACCGTTTCCCATAACCTGCCTTGCTTGATCAACATTGGACTCATAATGCCTTTTGAATTCGTCAAAAATACTTTTCATTTGCGCCGTTTCACGCTCGCTGGGAAATCTCGACAAACAATTCACAAAGGCACTTCGAATATTCACCTCAATGGGAAGCCCGGCATTCGCCAGGCTTAATCCAAGAGATTTGGAGCATTCATAAAATGCAACATCGTTCATCAATGCAAGGGCCTGAAGGGGCGTATTGGAACGCTCCCTGCGCACGCAGGCGAGGTTGGAATCTGGCGCATCGAAAAGCATAAGGGTGGGATAGGGACTTGTTCGCTGAAACCAAATATACACACCTCTGCGGTACCGATCCAAGCCTTTACTTTCATTCCATTTAACAGCATTTGCATAGGTTAATTCGGAAATGCCAGGCGGTTGCGGAGGCTTGACACTTTGCCCACCAATCCGTTGATCAACCAAGCCACTTACGGAAAGAAAAACGTCCCGGACCCCTTCTGCATCAAGCCTTACCCGTGACTGCCTTGAAAGAAAAACATTATAGGGATCCTTCTTGAAATTCGCAGGCTCAACAACCGATGACTGCCTATATACAGCAGATGTCACAATCAACCGGTGCAGGGATTTCAAGCTCCAATTGTTATCGCCCAGTGTGAATGCGAGGTAATCAAGCAATTGCGGGTTGGAAGGTTTTTCCCCCTGGGTACCGAAATCTTCCAATGTGGCTACAATACCTCTGCCAAAAAACTTATGCCAAACCCAATTTGCAATAACCCTTCGCGTAAGGGGATTTTCCTTATCGGTAATCCATTGGGCCAAGTCTAACCTGCCAAGCTTTTCCTTAACCAAAGGTGCGGGAAGGACGGCTGGTGTTTCAGGATCAACCTCCACCCCTTTGCGTAAAAAATCCCCGCGAATATGAATGTTGGTTTTTCTTTCTTTACCCAGCGCCATGGCCTGCGCCATGGTTGGTACAGGCGCAGCTTTTTCGAGATCTGCAATTTGCTTTTGAAAAGCTTTGGTTTTTTCATCCAAAGAAACCCTATGATTTACAAGTTCATTTTTTTGAACCTCTGTACGCTTGGAAGCCTCAATTACCAATACAGGTTTTAATTTTGCAGGGAGCGCATCCGGTTTTAATTTTGATGCCCAGTCATCTATATCTTTCCCTAAGTCTTTTTTTCTCAAGTCCAAAGACTGTTTAACCTGAGCAATTTTTGATTGATGCTCCTTCAGTTTCTGGGCATACAAGTCTTGTTCACCTGGAAGCGGTGCGGCTGGAATGTTTACTTCCGTATCGCTGTTGAAAAATGCAAAGAATTGATAATATTCGCGCTGGCTGATAGGGTCATATTTATGGTCATGGCATTGGGCACACCCCAAAGTCAACCCAAGAAAAACCTTTGCTGTAGTGTTAGCCCTATCAACTACAGCCTCTACCCGGAATTGCTCCTGATCCACTCCGCCCTCTTTATTCGTGAGTGTGTTTCTATGAAAACCAGTGGCAGCTTTTTGATCTGCAGAAGCATTCTTCAACAAGTCACCTGCAATTTGCTCGATCGTAAACTGATCGAAAGGCATATCTGCATTCAACGCATCAATCACCCACTGCCTATAACGCCATGCAAAGGGCCTGCCAGTATCTTTTTCATAACCATCGCTATCAGCGTACCGGGCTAGATCGAGCCAGAATCTACCCCATTTTTCCCCATACCTAGGAGATGCCAGAGCCCTATCCACAGCCCGTTCATAAGCACCGGGAAGCTTGTCATTCAAAAAAGCATCGACTTCAACATGATTAGGAGGAATACCGGTGAGATCTAAATAAACACGCCTCAACAAAGCAAGAGGGTCAGCCTCTTTGGCAGGACTCAATCCTTCTTTACGCATTTGCTCATAGATAAAAATGTCTAAGGGCGTTCTGGCCCAGGCAGAAGAATTATCAGTAGAAATGATAGGTTTTACAATCGGCTGAAAAGACCAATGCGTGCTGCGTGTTTTTTTTTCGACCGGCCCCACAGCCAAATCTTGTTTTGAAATAAACGCTCCCTGATCAATCCATGTTGCAATCAAGACCGTTTGTTCCTTAGAAATCAAAGTTTTTGGCTCTGGGGGCATCCTGGTTTCAGGATCTTTCCCCTCAACCGCATGAACAATTTTACTTTCCTTGGATTTACCGGGAATCAATATCGGGCCACTATTCCCACCCTTTAAAATCGCAGCGCCAGCATCCAGCCTTAACCCACCCTTTTGTTTTTCAATCCCATGGCAAGAAATACAATTTTTCATCAAAATAGGCTTGATCTGCGTAGCATAATCAACCTTGGCTGGCTCAAAAGCATATATTTGTGATGCAAAACAAAAAGCTGCGCACATCAAAAGTTTTTGTTTAATATCCATAAAAACCCGGTAAAAGAATCAGAGAACAAAACATGTTCAGAAGAATAAGGAATCACTCGCATTGTCTCAAATAAAACACTGCTTTTCAACTTGAAACACTTATTAACGGAAGGAAGATCGTATTAAAATGAAGAGCGTAAAGTGCTAGGCAAGCTTAAGATTTTTTTTTGTCTTCAAAAACCAGTTACCAAAGAATCCCGTTTCAATTTCAAACCCATTATCCTCAATCAACGCAATGATCATTTCTTGAGCATTCTGTTTCTGCAAATAGCCTTTGGATTTGGAAAGAAGACTTGTAGTAAGTTCAAGAAAGAACTTTTCAGTTAGACCATTACCACCTTTAGCAAAGATTTTAATTTGCTCCAAAAGATCTTCCAGCAAATGGCTTTCCATGATGTAGTGGCTTTGGCCACAGACTTCGAGAAGGATCTGGTGGCCTTGGTCAAGCATCAAGCCTTTTTGCAAAGCAAATTGAAGGATTTCCCGTTCTTCACTCCTGTCGATGTAAGAATCGGATTTCCCCCGCTGCCTGATGGCATCGATCAAATCATTTTTAATCAAATCACAAGGGGAATGCATAAATACACACCTGAACAACATTAAACCTAAGATTAATTCGTAAAAGAATGAGAATTATTATCGAAATAAAATAAAAAAAACGCCGTTACCACAAAGATAACGGCGCAAGTCTGGTTAATTATTCAACTTAAAGCCCTAGATTACTTCTTTTCATCTTTTTCGAGGATCTTGGGGATGTCCTTAACGATGGCTTCAACAGCCTTCTCATTCAGTTCACCCTTACGAAAAACATGGTTGGCCTTTACAGTTTTTTTGTTGTAAAGAACCACGGTAACTTCGGCATCCTTGGCAATGTTGTAACCTTGTGGGCCAGCAGCATTATCAATGGCAAGAACAAGAGACTTAATATTTTCTTTTTTGGCGTACTCTGGCAAAGAAGTTTCCATTTTCTTTGCGTCGTCTTCATTAGCGAGGAAAACAACAAAGCTACCCATTTTGGCAGAAGAGTTTTCTTTAGTTGCTGCATCAATTTTTTTGACCAAACTGGTCAGGGAGCTATCAATATTACGTGCGAATATCATAGCTACCGGGTTGCCACCATTAACTCAGACAAGGCACTGGGGTTTACCAGCAGCAGAACCAGTCACATTCAACGGATGGAAAGGACTGATTTTTTTGCTGCCAACCTCAGGCCCAGATTTAAGAGGCTCTGCTGCGTACACACCGCTTATAGCGATTGCAAGCACCATGCCAGCTACCATTGGACCACGGAAATTCATAACTATATCTCCTAAATATAATCAAACACGGATCAATGTAAAACCAGACTTAAATATAAAACTATCGCAGGGAGAGTTCCACCGCAAACATTAAATTTGATAATTTTCAAAAAAAAATAGCACCTTACAAAGTCTTTAATTAAACAAAATTCCAAAATATTTTCCCTCGATTTCCAGCAAAAAAAGGCCTTTCTATAAAAAACAACCATCTTTTTAAATTTTCTTCTGGATTTCCAGCTGCAAGGTCACCATAATTCTTTCTTCTTCGTGTTGGTCATTGGATGCAGGTTGATGGATTACTGCCTGCTTTACTTTTTGCCAGTTATGGAAAGGATTCCTGTTATGAGTCAGATTAAGCCTGTTCCCGCCAACCTAACAAAAATCGGCATTTACGGCGTTGATCGCCACCCTCTCGACAAAAAGCACGGCTGCGGTCTTTGGGATGCGGGTGTTACTGCATGCCTTAAAGCTTCTGATGCAGATCCGGTTCTTCTCCCTTTTGATGCCAAAGGCAAATGGAAAGACAGACTCGCAGAAGTTGAGGGAGTCGTGGTTTCAGGTTTTGATGGACTCGAACAACTGCCGGAAGAAGTTCTGGAACTTTGCGCCTACTGCAAACAAAACGAATTCCCAATTCTTGGCATTGATCACGGTATGCATGCTTTGAATGTTGCCCTCGCTGGTACGGTTTTTGAAGACCTTTCCAGGCAACTTCCTGAAGCTCTCCAACACAAACATCCGCCTGAAAGAGGCTTGCGTCACGCCATCCTTGTTCAGCCCGATAGTAGAATGGCTGAAATTTACGGCGAAGGCGAAATCGTTGTAAACAGTGAACATAGAAAAGGGATCCAAAAGCTTGGCAAGGGCTTAAAAATCACCGCCACCGCACTGGATGGCGTTGTCGAGGGAATCGAATCCAACTCTGATGATTGGTACGCAGTTGGGGTGCAATGGCACCCAGGCTCGGGCACTGCATCAGGGCTTGATATCCAAGTCTTCCGAGGTCTTGTTGATGCCGCCAGGGAAAGGTCGGCAAGCAAGGTTATGGTTAAGCTTGCAGCTTGATCATTTGCCAAACCGAGCATGATGCTCTTTTGCAAAGATGGGGAGTGGCAATTAATATTTGCTCCTCCCCAGTCTTGTTTAATAATCTAAAAATCAATGGTGCCAGACTTTTCTTTTGTTCTTCTCGTCCCTTACGCAACTGGTTCTGGCTGTATTTTCCAGGCATCACACATCCGGCTATGATTAAGCTTTAAGTTTCCAGTAATTCTCGTACAGGCTTGCCTTCGCTGAACTTTACAGTGCGGCCTATCGGGGTTTGATTTAGCTTCTCATAATCGATGCCAAGAGCATTGAAAACCGTGGCATGAAGATCGGGCACTCGTACAGGGCTTTTCACTTCCGTTTTTCCTTCGGGATCAGTTTCACCGATTACTCGCCCGCCATATATACCACCACCCGCCAAAGCAATGCTGAATCCGCTGGGCCAATGATCCCTTCCCCCTGCAGGATTGATTGAAGGTGTACGCCCGAACTCGCCCATACAAAGCACCAGCGTTTTATCCAACATATTGCGCTGGCGAAGATCACGAATAAGGCCACTAAATGCAGGATCAAGTGTCTTTAAGTTCGTCTTACAAAATTGATGATTATTAGCGTGAGTATCCCAACCATTAAGGGTGACTTCCACACATCGCACCCCTGATTCAACCAGCCTTCGTGCAGCAAGGCATCCCCTTCCAAAAGGCGTATTGCCATACATATCTTGAACAGATTGCGGCTCAAGCAAAACATTAAAAGCTTTTAGTTGCTCGGATGTCATCATCTTGAGTGCGGCGTTCGTGGTATTTTTATGCTGGGTTTCCTCAACTCTTTTGCTTCGTCCCTTAGCAAATGCCTGCTCCACTATTTCAAGACTTTTAAGCCTGCTCTTTTCCCGATTGGAATCCACATTAGTTCGGGCGTCGGGTACCGGGCCCGCTGGATCGGTCATCTGAAACGCATCATACTTGTCACCCAAGTAACCGCCCCGAGCTGGCCATTGCGATGATAATATACTCACATGCCGTGGGATTTCCGCTTTGCCTATGCTTAATTCATGACATGCAACTGCGCCAATGGAAGGATGAATCACTGTGGGATCAGGGCGAAACCCGGTCTTCAATGTGTAGCTACCGCGTTCATGATCGCCTTCCTTGCTTATCATGGAACGGATCAACGAAACCGAACCCATCTCTTCCGCTAATCGCTCAAATCCACTTGCAAGATAAATGCCCTTTACTGCCGTGGCGATTTTAGTTGTCCCCCCTGCGATAGTTGAATCAGCATGCGGATCAAAAGTTTCGAGTTGGCTTGGCCCGCCCTGCAACCACAGCACGATAACCGCTTGTGCGTTTTTTTTTGGGGGGAGCGCACCAGGGGCTTCGCCATCCGCTGCACGAGCAAGCCATTGGCCCACGGGTGTCAGCCAGGAAGCACCAGCGAGGGTTGCAGTGGTTTTTAAAAAAGGCCTGCGCCCTAATGGTTCCATGAGAACTCCGTGGAGTTGATTAAAGCCCAGAAGATATCCTGTATTTGTTGCCCTTTGGATAACTCCGAGTTTTTCAAATTCTGTTCAAAAAAATCATACTCTTCTGCAGTGGGCCTTCTGGTCAGCGCAGTAAGGAATACTGCCTCGATTGATTTAACATCGCTGGGTGCCAACCATTGAATACGAGTAGTTGCAGAAAAGGGACCGCCCTTGGTTTTTTCGGATACAAGTTTCCCATTCATCATCACCAACCTTTGAGGGATGGTTCCACCGCGGTTGTCAAACTCTTCATCACTGCTATCCCCATAGCGCTTAACGAAATCATTTTGGTCACCAAAACGTGCCAGGCGGGTAAGGATATGGGATTCGGCATCAATGGTAGCAACCGAAGAAGCTTGCAAAATACTGCCAGCAACTTGTTCTGGCCTAAGTCTACCCAGGGGAAACTGAGCCCATAATTTCTCTGCATTTACAGAATCATCATTCACCGAAAGGCTTTGCATTCGATAAGTTTTAGTACTGGCAATGATCCGTATTAACCGTGCGATGTTGTGGCCGTGCAAGGCGAAGTCTTCAGCCAATATTTTTAACGCTGGGGGAACAAGCCCTTCGGTTTCAAGATTATCGACAGGAGAAACCAAAGGCTGACCACAAAGAATCGCCCAAATTCTATTGACTGCAGCTTGCGAAAAATAAGAATTCTCTTGATGGGTAACCCAGGTAGACAAGCGCGCTCGCAGAGAGCCTTCCCCTGGAAGCAATTCTGGCGAATAGGAAACCTTCGGGGCAATCGTTCTCTTGATATTTTTACGCTTGTCATCGATTGCGTATTCCCCTGCCCCATCGTAAACGCCTCGAAAACCTATATGGGTCTGAGCAAAAAAGGCTGAAAAACTTTCGAAGTCTGCCTGCTTCCATGAAGCAAAAGGATGATCATGACACTGCGCACAATCCAGCCTGATACCTAGGAATGCACGAGTAACACGGCCTGCCAACCTGACTGGGTCCGGCTGATTCGCCTTACCATTTTGAGCAGTCACCGTGATGAAGTTGGTTGCAGGTTTTTCGGTCCAAATTCCTTCAGAGGAAATGACCTCGCGGACAATTTGGTCGTAAGGAACATTCAATGTAATCTGGTCAGAAAGCCAGGATCTAAACTTGCGCCTTCGAAACAAAATGAAGGGGCCATCTTCTGTTCCTACAAAAACCCTTGCAAATCTTTCAGCTAGGTAATCTGCATAGCGACGATCCTGCAAAACATGATCAATCCACCAGGCTAATCTTTCGCCCTCGGGGCGCGATTCAAACTGACGAATTTCCTCCAACGAAGGAATCGTTCCCATCAAACCCAAAGCCAATCGTCTAGCTATGGTTAAATCATCTGCACCAATTGCAGGTTGAATCTTGTTTTTTAGCCAAGTCTGCTCAAAGGATGCATTGACCCGGTAGACTGTTTCAAGAAAGTCAGATTTTTTGAATGCTTCGGGATTGGTTGGCGTAGGCGCAAACCCGTTCCTGGGGGGGATAAGATTTGCAACAAGCGTTGCGCCACCCCCAAGAACCAAGCATACAAAAAAGAAATTGCGAAAAAACATAGACCGATAGCTCCTATTCCATCACTATTTTTTATGGTATCATTCATTCGTTATATTCTCTTCCTTAAATATGTTTGCATTGATAAAAACTTTAGCATTACAAGACCCTAGATCATGAATCTTCCCGACCCGAATTCACCACCCGAATTACCGCTGCTGCCACCCACGCCACCTCCCGATTTATATTTCCCCATAACATATCCATCTCATATTTCTGAATTACAACCACACCCGGAAACCACAAGGCGAGGCCCCCTTAAGCGTTTCTTTTTCTGGACTGTTTTAAAGATAGAGTGGCTATTTGGACTAATTTCAATGGTATTGGCCCTTGCAATTCTAGCTGCAATTCCTGGCCTTCAATTCCTTAGCTTAGGATACATGCTAGAATCCTCTACCAGAGTCGCTAAATCGGGACGGATTCGAGATGGTTTTATTGGCATTCACACTGCTGCCCGGTTGGGTGGTGCAATCTTGGCTATCTGGATCCTTCTATTACCTTTACGCTACCTCAGCAACGTAGCTTTCACTGCACAGATCATAAACCCAGATGGCAGAAATGCTGCAAAGCTTCGCTTTTGGGTTTTAATTCTTACGGTTTTTGTTGGGATGCATATTGTTTTTGCCTTGGCTAGGGGCGGGCGCTTACGCCACTTCTTCTGGCCTTTGAATTTTCTAATCGTATACCGCCAATTCAAACTTGGCGGGGCTTATTCCAGGGCTCGGGATGCCACTTGGGATTTCTTGTTCGCATTGCGACTTCCCCATTATTTCTGGCTGGGACTTCGAGGTTTTTTAGCAGGATTCCTATGGCTGATTATCCCCGCTTCGCTCCTAGCCTTTGGGCAGGTGAAAACGCCTCTTTCCCCCTTGGTTGGTTTTTGGGGAGCGCTACTTTTAGCGATCGTTGTCCTGCATTTACCTTTATTGCAAACCCAGATGGCGATCGAAAATCGCTTCCGTGCAGCCTTTGATTGGCGAGGCGTCAGAAAAGCATTCAATCGTGCGCCCTGGGCCTGTAGTTTCGCTTTAATGCTTACCTTGATTTTTGCACTGCCACTGTACTTATTTAAAATCGAATTGGTTCCACAAGAGGCACTATGGCTGCCCACCTTGGTATTCATATTTTTCATTTTTCCCGCAAGACTTATTACAGGCTGGGCCCTTTGGAGAACAAAAATTCGCGACACTCAAAGACACTGGTTTTTTCGCTGGACAGGCCGACTGCCTCTTTTGCCTGCTGTAATTATCTACCTGTTATTTGTTTTTTTTTCGCAGTACACAAGTTGGAACGGCATCGCAAGCCTTTACGAGCAACATGCTTTTCTTTTACCTGTTCCATTTTTAGGGTTGTAATCATTGCTTGATACTTTTTCTTAATTACCCAACCCTTAATAACACTTTCAAGCTATTATGATTGAATAAGATTTAACTTGAAAGCTTGGAGCCAAACATGGCGCAGCCACTTAAAACCATTCATGCAACATGCCCCCACGATTGCCCCGATACCTGCTCAATGCTGGTCACCGTAAAAGATGGCAAGGCTATAAGCCTTAAAGGGAACCCCGCCCATCCTATAACCAACGGCTTTCTATGTGGCAAAGTCTCCAGATATATCGAAAGAACCTATCATTCAACCCGCATGTTGCATCCATTGAAAAGAATTGGCACAAAGGGGGCGGGGCGATTCGAAAAAATAAGCTGGCAAGAAGCAATCGAAACTGTTGCTTCAAAGCTAGATTCAATAATTCATTCACCCTTCGGCCCTCAGGCCATACTTCCCTACAGTTACGCTGGCACCATGGGAAGACTTCAAGGATCCAGTATTGATCGAAGATTTTTTCATCGCATTGGTGCTTCTCTTTTAGAACGAACCATTTGCGCAACTGCAGGGGTTGCAGGAAGCCACATGACTCTCGGAGCGAGGGCCGCAATTGACCCAGAAGCTGTTTTACATTCGAAATTCATCATCAACTGGGGCTCAAACACAAGCGTAACAAATTCGCACTTATGGGCTATCATGCACCGGGCCAGAAAAGCTGGTGCAAAAATCATCACCATCGATCCCTTTCGTTGCAAAACTGCCGAAAAAAGTGATCTCTGGATTCCGATACGCCCAGGCACAGATGCAGCCCTGGCTCTCGGAATGATGCATGTCATTTTTCGCGATAACCTTCAAGATCAGGATTTCATCGACAAGTTTTGTCTCGGAGGCGAAGATCTCAAATCCAGGGCCAACGATTATACTCCGGACAAAGTATCTGACATTACTGGTTTAAATACATCTGTCATCGAGCAATTGGCACACGACTATGCAAGTATCAAACCAGCGTTTATCAGGCTCAATTATGGGCTGCAAAGGCATGGTGGCGGAGGCATGGCGGTAAGGGCAATCACATGTTTGCCCGGTATTATTGGAGCTTGGAAAGAAACCGGGGGCGGGGCGTTTCTAAGCACAAGTGGCATGTATCCTTTAAAATCTGCTGCTGCTTTTGAAAGGCACGATCTCATCCCCAAGGGTACTAGATCCATCAACATGAGCCAGCTTGCAAATGCTTTAAGCGATAACAATCTTTCACCGCCCATTAAAGCACTTGTTGTTTATAATTCGAACCCCGCAGCGGTGTGCCCTGATCAATCCAAAGTTATTCGCGGGCTAAAAAGAGATGATCTTTTCACCGTAGTGCTTGAGCAATTCCCTACTGACACCGTCGATTACGCAGATATAGTGTTGCCTGCAACCACTCAATTAGAGCATTGGGATCTTCACACCTCCTATGGGCATTTGCATGTTCAAATCAATGAACCTGCGATTACGCCTCTTGGTGAATCATTACCTAACACTGAAATCTTCAGATTGCTTGCAAAGGCCATGAAACTTGAGCCTGAACTTTATGCAGCGAGTGATATTGAATTAATCAAAGAAGCCCTTGAGCCATCGTCTGGAGGGTTTAATTCTGCGGGGGTCATGTCTGGAATAACTTTTGAGCAGTTAAAAAAAGAAGGTTTGATAAGGTTGGATTTGCCCAAGGATTATGCGCCGTTTGCGAATGGACATTTCCCCACACCATCCGGGAAGTGCGAGTTTTTAAGTGCTTCAATGCAAAAGCTTGGGTTAGATCCCCTGCCCTCATACACCCCATCGCACGAAGATCCCCAAACAAGAATGGATCTTGCAGCACATTACCCGATCCAGCTTCTTTCGCCTCCGGATCCTGCGTTTCTAAACTCATCATTCGCCAACTTAGATTGGCAAAAACAGGATGCGGGTAGGCCAACTTTATTGATCAGCCCAAAAGATGCAGCTTCACGAGGAATTACGGAAGAGGCCAGAGTCCGTATTTTTAATAATCGTGGGGAATTTCTTGCCCACGCGAAAATCACCGATGCAGTTCTTTCAGGCGTTGCGGTGGCGCAGGGGCTTTGGTGGAACAAAGATGTTCAGGGTAAAGCCAATGCCAATGCCACCACAAGCACTGCCATCACTGATTTGGGTGGTGGTGCGACTTTTTTTGACAACCTCATTGAGGTCGAGCCTATTTCTAATTCCGACATTTAAAGAGAGGCTTTTATGAAGGCTTGTATCAGCCAGGTTTGTGTTTTGAGCAGTACTTTTTCCGAAGATATCAAAGCCTTTGTTGAAGGTGGGTGCGCCAACATGGAAGTCTGGCTTACCAAATTAGAAAAGCATCTTGAATCCGCAAGCATTGCTGAAACAAAGGCTTTAATTGCAGATCATGGCATAACATTGGTTTCAAGCTCTTATCAGGGCGGGCTTTTCCTATCCTCAGGCGAGCAGAAGAAAAGTCATTACGATCATTTCAAAAGGAGGCTGGACCTTTGCCAGGGCTTGGGCATTCCACTTATGAATATATGCACAGATTTCCCCGCCCGGGTTGATCAACAAATCCTGCAAACTGCGATTGCCGGATTGCGTGAAGCAGCGCAATGGGCCGAAGCATTCAATACAAAACTATCCTTGGAATTCCGTTCCCAATCTTCCTTTGCAAACAATCTGGAATCTGCAAATGCCTTCGTCACTGCTTCAGGAATGGAAAATGTAGGTATAACCCTCGACACCTTCCACTTCCACTGCGGACCCAGCAAATTAGCAGACCTGACTAACATCAATCCAAAAAAACTTTTCTTTGTTCAGGTGTGCGATATATCCGCAGTACCCAAAGAATTGGCAACCGATTCCGATCGCATCTTTCCGGGTGATGGTGATATCGACATTACATCCATCATCAAGGAACTTAAAAAAATTGGATACGATGGTTATGTATCGCTGGAGCTTTTAAATCCTGTAATTTCACAATCCAAACCATCGCAAATAACAGAACTGGGAATGGGATCGTTGACAAAAATTCTGGCTTAGTCCATCAAAAAACTGTTAATCTGGGTAAAGACAATAGTCTTTTAAACCAACTCGTCTTGATTTTTGCGACCCACATTAGACATCATGCAAAAGTAGTATTTTTAAATAACGGGCTTTAGACTCGTGAAGGATTCTTATGATACGAACACTAATTTTTTCTGCAATCATTTTGGTTTTCAGCATCCAAACTTGGGCTGCGGAAACTGTCAGCCTTAGTGGCAGTGGCGTCCGTTTTAGTACCGTCACCGAATACATTGCTAATGCTAAATCAACCAAAATGGCACTGACGGGCGTCGCAATGCGCTCTAAGTTTCTTGTAAATGTTTATGCAATTGCAAGTTATGTGCAAGAAGGCACCAAGCCAAAATCATCCGATGAAATCATCAATGCGGACATTTACAAACAACTCAACCTTGTAATGGAAAGGCAGGTTGATGGCCGTGAAATGGCTTCCAGCTTCAAAGCCTCGGTTCTTTTGAATCACAAGGAAGAGGAGTTTCCTGAAGAACTCACCCTTTTAAACAACCTTTTCAAAGAAATCAAAGTAGTAAAAGGCGATCAGGTCAAACTGACGCATCTTCCCGGTATTGGCATTCATTGCCAGGTTGTGGATAAGATTGAAGTCACCATCAAAAGCGTGGCATTCTCAAAGGCTATTTGGGAAATCTACTTCGGAAAAAACAATCTTGGAGATGCGATAAAGAAGGGTTTGCTATCCAAGCTCTAATCAAAATATTGTGAAGTTTTCTGGACCGCGTGGCATTAAGCCCCGCGGTCTTATTTTTATTAGTAACATATCCTGCATAAAATGAATTGAGTATTTTGATTCAAAACAGGAATAGAATTCCAATGGGCAGATATCTTGCTGGCATAGATCTGGGCACTACCAATAGTGCAATTGCTTACATCGACTCATCTACCAGATCCAAATTTCCTGAAATCAAACTACATCAAGTATACCAGTTGGATGCTCCTTCAGATTTTCAACCCCATACATTATTACCTTCTTTTTTGTACCTACCGGGCGGACTCGATCTTCCGGAAGGTGCAGCAGCGTTGCCCTGGGATAAAACCCGTTCTTTCATCGTGGGCAATTTCGCCCGCTCGCAAGGCGCCAAGGTGCCAGGTAGGCTGATATCCTCTGCAAAATCCTGGCTATGCCATCCAGGGGTTGATCGCAAAGCGCCTTTGCTTCCATGGGCAGCCCCACCCGAGGTTTCACGGCTATCCCCGTTGGATGTTTCTGCCAAATATTTAAAGCATATCGTTGAAAGCTGGAATCATTCTGTTTCGCTGGGGCAACTTGCTGAACCACTCGAAAATCAAACCGTTGTGGTAACCGTTCCTGCATCTTTTGATGATATTGCACGAAGCCTGACCATGGAGGCTGCAAAAATTGCTGGCCTGAAAAATGTTCTTCTTCTTGAAGAACCCCAAGCTGCTTTTTATCGTTGGCTCTCCCTTCATCAGCAAAATAAAACTAAAGACATCGATTTGTCCGAGGGCATGCAATGCCTGGTAATCGATGTTGGTGGAGGGACCACCGATTTCACCCTGATTGAAACCATAAGCGATAATGGAGCAATCAACTTTCTGCGAAAAGCTGTGGGTGACCACCTTCTTTTGGGCGGAGACAACATGGATCTTGCTCTCGCAAAACTAATGGAGTCTCGATTCCCTACAGGCACAAAACTTGATGCGTCCCAATATATCCAACTCACTCAAGCTTGCAGAAATGCCAAGGAACAAATACTTTCAGATGCTGCTCCAGAAACCATCCCCATCAACATCATGGGGCGCGGGCGATCCATTGTTGCAGGCCTGATCCGTGCAGAACTTTCAGCCAAAGATGCTTCTGCTTTTATTCTTGATGGATTCTTCCCTCAGGTTAATAAAGATTCTCCGCCCCTTAAATCAAGCTCACAAACCGGGCTTCACGAAATGGGCCTGCCCTATGTTTCAGACCCTGCGATTACAAAACACCTTGCAAGCTTCCTTAATTCCCAATCTGAATCTGCACCCTTTAAAGCGCCCAGTGCAGTGTTATTTAATGGCGGGGTCTTTCGCTCCAAAAAACTGCAAAAACAAGTCCTTTCCGTGATTAATGATTGGAGCAATAACAACCCCAACAAGCAACCTGTTTCTGTTTTTGAAAACCCCTCGGTTGACCTTGCTGTTGCTGAGGGCGCTGCTTGGTTTGCTTGGCTTAAACATAGTGGCGGAAAACATATCGGAGGCGGCCTTGCAAAATCTTATTACCTTGGATTAGGCAACGATAAAGGAGAAGAAACCCTGATTTGCGTTCTTCCCAAACATCACGAAGAAGGAAAAACTCTTACTCTCGACCAAAACGATTTAGAGCTGGCAATTGGCCAACCGGTCGTATTTCCATTATTTACATCCACATTAAGAAGCAAAGATCAGGCAGGAGCAGTATTTACCATCCCTAAAAACCAGCTTCAAACTCTGCCGCCTTTGCAAACTATTTTGAGAGGTGGAAAACGATCCGGGATAAAGGGTATCCCGGTCAATTTAAAATCGCAGGCAACAGCGCTTGGCACTCTGGAACTGTGGTGCATCGCAAAAGAAGGATCGAATGAATGGAAGCTGGAATTTAATCTGCGCGATTCTTTTGAAAACCCTGACTCCCATTCTGATGAAGAAAACAAAGGCGAAACATGGCCTGAAGCAACTGCCACCGCAGCCCTCGAATGTCTACATAAAACCTTTTCCAAGAATGCTCCAGAAATCGACCCCAAGCTTCTTCCCAAAGTTCTTGAAAATATCCTGGATGCAGGCAGAGATGAATGGCCCTTGGGGCTATGCAGAAGGCTATGGGATGAGCTGTTTTTACTGGCACCGGGCAGACTCCTTTCACCTGAACTTGCATCGCGCTGGAGCAATCTCGCTGGTTTCTTTTTAAGGCCTGGTTATGGGGCAGCGGGGGACAAAATACGTTTGGACAAACTCTGGAAAGAATTGATCGCTCCCCCACGGGATGACCGTTCAAAATCTTCGATGAGTCCAAGATTTGTGGAATCTGGAGCAGAATTTTGGATTCTTTGGCGTAGGGTTTCCGGTGGACTTTCCTCCAATCAACAACAATCCCTTTTTGACAGAATTCGCAATATATTACTGCCCCCTCCTAACAAACCGGTTGCAAAACCATTGCAAAATGAATTGGTAGAGATGTGGCGTGCAGCAGCCTCGTTTGAAAGACTGGATCTTAAAACAAAAGAAAACATGGGCAACACATTGATACGATCCCTTAATAAAAAGCCCCTACCCCCTTATGTATTTTGGTCACTTACCCGGCTTGCATCACGGGCACTTATTTATGCGCCTCTTAATTCAATTTTGCACCCCGATATTGTTTCGCAATGGGTTACCAAACTATTGGAATTCCAACCCGCCCATGCTTCCGAGGAAACCACATGGGCCTTTTGCCTGTCGCAAATGGGAAGAATCACAGGCCAGCGAGCTCTTGACCTAGATCAAGATACGCGCGATAGCATTCTTGCAAAAATTAGGGCTTTGAATATCCCGACCGATTGGATCAATTGCCTCGAGGAATTCATGCCCCTGGCTAAAGAAAGTCAATCCAATTTACTGGGGGATTCACTTCCCGTTGGATTACGACTTTACAAATAGATTGAAGGTTTGCACCAACCAATGTTGTTACAGTTTCAAACGAAATCCTTGCCTGTCAAAATCTTGAATGCCTCAAGATACCTAAGGCAGGTTTGCTCGATAATTGCCTGCGGCATTTTAGGAGGCGGGCTGTTTTTATCCCAGGTTGTGGTTTCCAGCCAATCGCGGATAAATTGTTTGTCAAACGATGGGGGACTGAGGCCCACCGAATAAGATTTTTCATCCCAAAAACGCGAACTATCAGGCGTCAGGGCCTCATCAATCAAAATGATTTCCCCAGACTTCATTTTTCCCCATTCAAACTTGGTATCTGCAAGAATAATACCTTTTTCATGGGCAAATGCCGCTGCTCGTGAATAAATATCGATGCTTCGATCTCTTAGAATATTTGCGGTTTCGGCCCCAACTTGCTGAACCATTTGCGCAAACGAAATATTTTCGTCATGCCCTGTTTCAGCCTTGGTTGCAGGAGTAAATATCGGTTCAGGCAGTTTTGAACTTTGCTTTAATCCCGAGGGCAACTTAATACCACATACCGTGGATGACGATTGGTATTCCTTCCACCCGGAACCCGCAAGCCAACCACGAACTACACATTCAATTGGAACAACATCTGTTTTTTTCACAAGTATGGTGCGGCCCTCAAGCAATGATTTTTGACTTGAAAAGGCTGGCCCCATTTCATTTAAATCGGTGCTGATCAGGTGATTTTCAACCTTGAGCAAATTCATCCAGAACAAAGTTAGCTGCGTCAGAATTTTTCCTTTGTCGGGAACACCATCCGCAAGAACCCAGTCAAATGCACTTATTCTGTCCGTAGTCACGATGACAAGCTTATCACCCAGATCGTAAACATCGCGTACTTTTCCCCTTCTGCAAGGGAAGCTTGCGATTTCAGTTTTAGTAATCGCCAAGGGCAAGCTCATGAGTAACCACCTTTTCTTTTGCAGTTTTAAAAGAATTTTCTGCTGCTACTTCTACCTTGATAGAGGATACTGTACAACGGCATGTTGGACATAGGTTTTTATTAATTATGTGGATCAAATGATGGTGATTTTCAGCAGTAATACCATTCAGATTGAAAAAGACCAAGATGGAACCATCATGATTGTGTTGGATGTTAAAGGAGAATCTGCCAACAAAGTCAATCTTTCCCTTCTTCGCGATTTGGATGCCGGCTTAGATAAACTCCAAGAAATTAACTCTATTCCCGTCATAACATTGCGAAGTGGCAAGACCTCGGGTTTCGCTTTCGGCCCAGATTTGCATGAATGGGAACAATTACAGGCAAACGGTGATATTGATCATTGGCAACAAACAGGGATGCAGGTTTATAGAAAACTCCGGGATCTTAAACCCCCAACCATTGCAGCAATCAGCGGACCTTGCCTGGGTGGGGGATTGGAACTCGCATTGGCTTGTGATTACCGATTAGTTTACGAAAAGCCCAACACCATTTTTGCATTTCCTGAAGTCGAGCTTGGTGCCTGCCCTGCGTTTGGATCCATTTATTTTTTAACCCAGAAAATTGGCCTAGAGAAAACCATGAAACTGCTGGTTTTTGGCGCCAGATGGAAAGCCAGGGAAGTTTTCCGTAATCATCTTGCTGACGGTATCGCCCAAACAGAAAAGCAACTCCGATCTGAATTCACCAGGTTAATAGGAATAGCCTTGAGAGACGGCAAAAAAAAGGCCCTCCCCTCCGCACCCTTTTCCCTTAGTTCGCTTATTTTTGAAAAAAACTTCGCAGGCAGAGCCATCTTGCACAGGGCGTTCAACAGGATTATTGATAAAAACACCCCCGAAGAAGTTCTAGCGCCCAGACAAACACTTAGTCTGGTTTCTGATTTGGTCACAATCAAAAACACTACGATTGCAGAACAAAAAATCGCAGAGCTCAGCCAAAGGTTGATTCCTTCTCCACCCTGTAAAAATCTGGTGAAGTTTGCACTCGAAGACATTTTTCGTATTCCAACAGCGCCAGTGGAAACCCCCGCCCCCAATCAGGTCGCCCTGATCGGGGAAGGTAAAACCATTGCAGAATGGGCTTTTTTACACGCCTCCCGAGGTATTTCTGTTTCCATACAAGGAAAAACCCCTGAAGGCCTTGGGAAAACCCTAATGGCTTTAAACCGGCTAATGCATGAAACCATTCGCAAGGGCATTTGGACTGCTGGAGAAGTCGAAAAACGACTAGGTTTAATCGAGGGAACAACGAGTTCAAATTTCAAGAAAAACCCCGATATCGCACTTCTAACCCCTCACAGTTTCTTTAGCACAGAGCAAATCAATTTATTCAAGCAAACTTTCCCTGACTGCATGGTTGTCAAAGCTGAAGAATCAAACATCTTGCAAGATGAAAGCGCATACTTGTTTCAGCAATACCCCTTGGGCAAATTTCCTTGCTGCGAATTGGTTATTCCAGAATCAATCTCCCTGATTAAAAGAGATATTTTGCTCGCATGGATTTCACGTTTGGGCAAGACCACGGTGCTTATTAACAACACAAAATCCTGCGTTGCAACAAAAGTTTTACTATCTGGTTTTCGAGAAAATCTGGAACTACTGGGAGAAGGAGTTTTATTGGGAAAGATTGAAAACTCCCTAAGAAAGTGGGGGCTTCACTTTGGTCCATTATTCTGGGCGGATTGGATTGGTTTAGATGTGATCACCAGCTTATTTAACCGGTATTTTCCATCAGACACTGAAACCCTTGACCTTTTTTCACAAATGCGATCAAGGTTATGGTTGGGTATTGAAGAAGGAAAAGGTTGGTTTTTGCACCACAAAAACTCTTGGTGGCCCAACCTGCTTGCACAGAATCTGGCAAAACATATTTTAAAACGCAATATTGATCCAGTAACCAATTCCATGGGTAAAGCAAATCAAGTGCGGGAAGGTCGCGAACGCATTTTGTTTTCTATGCTTCTTGAATTTACAAGTATCAGGGCAGGCTGTATTTTCAAAACAGAATCTGATCTAAATTTCCTGGCGGTAAGGGGCCTGGGATGGCCGGCACACACGGGTGGCCCTGGGCCTTGGATCAGACTTAAAGGACAGTCTTACTGGGAAGCTCTTTCGGCAAACTATGTATCCAGGTTTGGTCCTAGGTTTGAATTACCTGAAACTTGGTATATGTGGTTCGATTGATCGCATTTACAATACATTTATTAAAACAACACTTGACCTCATACCTTTTAGAAACGATAAAAGCTGAACGGTTAAAGAGAAACTTTTTGTTTATTTTGAAACTTTAAGGAAAGGCAATGCAATGGCAAGTAAACCAGAAACTAGACTTCAAGAACTCCACATTCAGCTTCCTCCAGCTCCCAAGCCAGTCGCAAAATACAAAATTGCAGTCCAAGTTGGAAACATGCTTTATGTTTCCGGCCATGGCCCTGCCAAAATACATGAAACCACCCCGGTTAACGGCAGAGTAGGCGAAAATCTTACCTTGGAACAAGGTAAAGAAGCTGCTAAAGCCGTTGCGATCAATGTTCTTGCAACTGTCAAGGAAACCATTGGTTCATTAGACAAGGTCAAACGAATTGTAAAAACCCTTGGCTGGGTTAACTGCACGGTTGATTTCAAAGACCAACCCAAAGTAATCAATGGTTTTTCAGAATTGATGGCGGAAATTTTCGGAGAAGACAACGGCGTAGGCGCAAGAAGTGCTGTTTCGGCACACACACTTCCCGGTGGCATTCCTGTTGAAATCGAATGCATCTTTGAATTACTTTAACATTTATTTTTTTGAAAGAGGCTCAATAACATGACTAAATCAACAACCAAGAAGAAAATAATCAAATCTTCCGACAGTAAAATTCGAAACGCTATCGAAGCAGGTGATGGCATCCTAAGACTGGCCCCTACCTGGGTTCCACGCAGCTTCCTTATGCCAGGCCGAAGAATTAAACTTGCTCCACAGGATCTTTATGCCTATGGAGCCCATCGTGGGGGCATTGATGAACGATGGTTTGCTTCCACCACACCTGCTGCCAACGAAAATCGTGAAATTGACGAAGGCTACAGCTATGTTGTGGTCAATGGCGAAAGATCTTTCTTGCTCAAGGATGCTGTTGAAGTTGAGGGGCAAAAGCTGGTTGGTGCAGCAATCTGGAAGAAATACCAGAAGTGGCCTGTTTATAGCAAGTTTTTTGACAACATGGGCCCCATTCCCCACCACATGCACCAGAGTAAGAATCAAGCTGCAAAGGTCGGCCAGGAAGGCAAACCTGAATCCTACTACTTCCCGCCTCAGCTTAATTCAGTGGGTAATAATTTCCCTTACACATTCTTCGGCCTCGAACCAGGCACCACCAAGGAAGATCTTCGCAAGTGCCTAGAGCGCTGGAACGAAGGCGACAATGGCATACTCAACTTCAGTAAAGCCTACAAATTGCAACCAGGAACGGGCTGGCTTGTTCCACCATGCGTTCTTCATGCTCCCGGTTCATTGGTCACCTACGAACCACAATGGGGCTCCGATGTTTTCGCCATGTATCAAAGCATGGTTGAAGGACGTGCTGTTCCATGGCATCTTCTTACCAAAGACATGCCCAAAGAAAAACATCAAGACCTCGATTTCATCATAAATCAGCTTGATTGGGAAGGCAACGTAAATCCAAACTTTAAAGATAGCCATTATCTTGAACCAATCGCCGTGGCCGACACCTATTCAGAAGGCTATGTAGACCGCTGGGTTGTTTATGGGAAAATCGATGGCGAGGAACTTTTCTCCGCCAAGGAACTAACCATCAACCCTGGTGTAAGAGTTACTATCAAAGATCGTGGTGCTTACGGCCTTATTACAGTTCAAGGCACGGGAAAAATCGGGAAACATGCTCTCCAAACCCCAGCAATGATTAGGTTTGGCGAACTCACCGATGATGAGGTTTTTGTTAGCCATGAGGCTGCTGTGCAAGGTGTCACTTTTGAAAACACGGGGCTGGAACCATTGGTCACCCTTCGCTATTTTGGCCCGCACACCAACATAGATGCTCCTGCAGTGGGCGACTACAAAAAGAAAAAGCGTTAATCAAGAATCCATACTTATGGCCATTCTTTACCTTGCTTTTAGTTCAAGATCCAAGCTTTGGGCCCTCCCCTTTGCTTGGATCTTTTTCTTTACTACCTCAACTTGCGTTACCGCACAGACCAATTCGCTTGCTGAAACTATTGCTACTTTGATCAAAAATCATCAAGGCAAAATCACAATCGGTGTAAAAAATTTGACAACAGGTGATTCTTACTATCACCAACCTGATCTCGTTATGCCCACGGCAAGCCTAATCAAGCTTGGAGTAATGGTGACGGCATACAATCTTGCCGATCAATCTAAAATTAAATTGAACGACATGGTATTGCTGCAAAAAGAGGACAAGGTTCCGGGCAGTGGGATACTTACCACCAATTTCACAGAGGGAACTTCTTTTCCTTTAAAAGACGCCATAAGACTAATGATTGCATACTCGGACAATACCGCCACCAATCTTGTTTTGGACCAGATTGGCATTCGGACTGTTAACACAACCTTAACCCAGATGGGCTTTATTAATACACGCATCAATGCCAAGGTT
Source organism: Planctomycetota bacterium (assembly GCA_009920765.1). GTDB lineage: Bacteria > Planctomycetota > Planctomycetia > Gemmatales > Gemmataceae > UBA969. The sequence goes on from RFZJ01000001.1 coordinate 23,555, forward strand.
TTTAAAGGCTCAACTACTTCTGTTGATCCAGATCAAACTAAGAAATACGGCCTTGGTTCAACTACAGCCAAAGAAACCATCCACCTGCTTGAATCAATTTACACTAACAAAGCTGCAACAGAAACTTCCTGCAAAGCGATGATTGAACATCTCAAAAAAGTTGAAAACAAAGATATGCTTCCGCGCGAGTTGGAGGGAAAAATAAAGTCTATCGCCCATAAGATAGGAGCAGTTTCAGATGCACGGACAGATGCTGGAATCTTATATTTTGAAGGAGGGCCTGTTGCAATTTGCGTTCTTACTGCCGAAAACATCGACAAAAGATGGACATTCGAAAACAAAGCAGAGATTTTAATCGGAAAAATCGGACTCGCAGTTTTTGACCATTTTAAAACAAAAAAATAATCCCCCTAGTTTTGCTTGCCCTCAAGCCTTCAAAGCAGTATGACAATGCATGGTACAGATGTGAAAAAGTATAGTTCTAAGAGGATCTCTCATGAGCAATAGCATTTTGAAATTACATAACGCCATGTGGCCTGGTTTGGTTGGCAAAGAACCAGGCACAGATCATCCCCCCATCAGCTTGGACAATATGCTTGATTTTACCGTAAAAGCACAGGTAAATGGGGTAAAGTTTGATGGTGTCGATCTTTTTCTTTTTCATTCCCATACCGACCCGGATGCCAGCACCGATGATATAAAAAAAATGGCAGACAAAATAGCCAGCAAAGGACTGAATGTAGGCTCGGTAGTCGCACCGGTTTGGCCGGGAACCGTAGGGGATTCCTCTTTTGGAAGCCCAGATCAAAGAGCAAAATTTGTACTCGCTGTAAAAAAAGCCTGTAGAATTGCTCGTATTCTTAACGATCACGGGGTTCGGAAATACGGAGTCATTCGTATTGATGCTGCTGGCGGCCCCTCTGATTGGGCAAAAGACCCCACTGCTAATACAAAAAAGACCGCCGAAACCTTCCGCGAGGCCGGCATCGTAGCTGCAGCTCATGGAGAACGCCTCGCTGCCGAAGGTGAAATCTGTTGGGGTGGTATGCATTCCTGGAAGCACATGGTCAACCTTCTGGAACAAACGGGCATGCCAGGCACTGTTGGTTTTCAAGCAGACCTTGCGCACACCTATCTTTACCTCATGGGCTATAATGCACCTGAAGATGCACTATTAAAGGAAGGCTATTCCCCTGCGGAATTCGAAGCCGCTTACACCAAAATGACCGATGCTCTGCGTCCTTGGACCATCGACTTCCATGTTGCCCAAAACGATGGCACGGTTCATGGCACCGGTTCGCATGACAAGACCGGCAGACATTGTCTGGCGGATGATCCCAAGGGAAAATTGGATATCACCAAAGCTTCCGGATACTGGCTTAAAGACTACGCAGGGCGCGGCATTCAGCACATCTGCTGGGATGGTTGCATGTTCCCCAACAAGGTGCTTGAAACTCAAGAAACTTGGAACAAGATTCTTGCAGCCATGATTGCTGTCCGTAATGCTCATGGTTCGAATTCATAAATTATTTCAAACGGTAACATTTAAACTTCATCAGATTGGAGATAATGATGGCTTCGTCTAAAAAACCTTTAAACATTGGCATGATAGGTTATGGATTCATGGGTAAAGCCCACTCGAATGGGTATGTAAAAGCTCCATTGTTTTTTGATCTGCCCTACAAACCGGTATTAAAGGCGGTTTGCGCCCGCAATAAGGAAAAGGCACAGGGATTTGCAAACACTTGGGGATATGAAAGCATTGAAACTGATTGGCGTAAACTTATCGAACGCAAAGATATCGATGCGATTGATATTTGCACACCCAACAATATTCATGCAGAAATTGCCCTTTATGCTGCTGCCCACAAAAAAATCATCCTGTGCGAAAAGCCCCTGGCTATGAACGGCGAAGAAGGCCTGAAAATGGTGGAAGCTGTTGAAAAAGCGGGTGTTCCCAACATCGTCTGGTACAACTACCGCAGGGTTCCCGCTGTTACCTTTGCCAAGAAGTTGATCTCTGAAGGCCGACTTGGAAAGATTTTTCACTATCGTGCAAAATTCCTTCAGGATTGGACCATCAACCCAGAACTTCCTCAAGGGGGTGCTGCGTTATGGCGACTGGATTCCGAAGCCGCGGGTAGTGGGGTTACAGGCGATCTTCTTGCTCATTGCATCGATACCGCCATCTGGCTCAATGGCTCGATTCATGATGTCAGCGCCATGACTGAAACTTTTGTCAAGCAAAGGCAGCACAACCTAACAGGCAAAATGGAAAAGGTCACGATTGATGACGCATGTACATTCATGGGCCATTTCGAAAATGGATCCCTCGCCAGCTTTGAATCCACCCGATATGCTCGAGGACACAAGGCACTTTACACCTTCGAAATCAATGGTGAAAACGCCTCTATTTTTTGGGATCTTCACGACCTCCACCGTTTGCAATATTTTGATTACAAAGATGAAGGCCCTCTACGCGGATGGAAATCCATCCATGTAACCGATGGTGATCATCCATATATGAGTAATTGGTGGGTGCCAGGATTGCAAATTGGCTATGAACATAGTTTTGTTCATGAAGTTGCAGATTTTGTCACTTCACTGGGAACCGGAAAACCTGTCGGCCCCACATTCAGAGACGCACTTGAAACCCAGCGCATTTGCGATGCTGTTTTGGAATCAGCCAAGAGCAATCATTGGGTCAATGTCAAGAAAGACAAGTAAAAACACCCTGCTAAAAACAAAAGGCCCGTCAATTAAGACGGGCTTTTTTATTTGCTACTCATCCTAGCTATAAACCCTGCTAATCGGGGAAACCGTGCTGGGCAATATAGGGTTTGGCCTACCACTGATGTCAACCACCATCGCATGTGGGTCGATCCCCATATTATTGTAAATGGTTGCAAGGACATCAATATAGTTAATGGGAAGATCTTTGGCTGAACCAGCACTGCTGTCGGTCGACCCGATAACCTGACCGGTCTTCATTCCGCCACCCGCAAGCAATGCAAAATTAACCCTTGACCAATGATCCCTGCCCGCATCTTTATTTATTTTTGGAGTTCGACCAAACTCGCCCCACACACACACAGTTGTGGTTTTATCCATCCCCCGCGCATAGATATCTTCGATAAGTGCAGAAACACCCTGATCAAAAGTAGGCAAATGTTGCTTCATATGTTTAAAGTTGTTGCCATGCGTGTCCCAAAAACCATAGGCAACAGTCACACAGCGAGAACCCGATTCAACAAGCCTTCGGGCCATAAGAAGTTGATCATTCCAAAGCGGCCCACCATCACCCAAGTGCTTACTGGAGCCTTTGCCATAGCGCTCACGAACTTTCTCGGGTTCTTTGGTAACATCCATGGCTTCAACCAATTTGCTTGAAGTAAGAACTTCAAAAGCGCGCTGATAATTCTGGTTCATGCCAGAAACTTCCAACCGATCTGCATTCCTACGAAAAGCGTCGACTTGATCCAGAAGGATTTTACGGTCTTCAAAGCGACTTGAAGACAGGCCCTGAAGCTTCATGTTGTCAATACCTTCTCCATCCAACCTGACACCTGAGGATGCTCGTCCAAGAAACCCAGAACTTGGGCTGTTATAAGGCTTATGCTGCATGGTTGGAAAAAGATCAACAAACGCAGGCACCGAGGGATTAACCTGCCCCTGAACCTTGGCAATCACCGAGCCAAAGTGGGGTTTATTATCTCGCTTGGTAACTGACATCGGGTACCCAGTGGTACTCTGAAAACTTGAGTGCTCATCAATTTGACCAACAAGAGACCTCAATACAATATATTTATCAGCACAAGCTGCGAGCCTGGGTAGATGCTCAGAGACTTCGATGCCCGAAACATTGGTCGGAATGGGTTTGAATTCCCCGCGAACTTCTGTGGGCGCATTTGGTTTAAGATCAAAACTATCTTGGTGGGCCATCCCGCCAGAAAGGTAAATCATAATGACCGAACGCTGATTGCCTTTTAAGTTGGAGGCCGCTTCGGCTTGAAAAATTCCGGGCAGGGTAACACCAAAGGGAGCCAAGGCCCCTACTCTCAAAAAATTACGCCTGTTGATGCCGTCGCAAAACTTTTTCGAAGATATTTGATTCATGACAAGCCTCTTGGTTTGCTAATACACGGTTATATTAGCACTATTTCGCAGCATTTGGAAATGTTAAACTCTAAATTTGAAGCTTTTTAGCGCTCTTCTTAATTCGACAATCCCACCCTAATCCTTAAATTTAAACCTTACCTTAATACAAAGATTATTTGAACTTTGGGGGTTAAAAACAGTCTTTCGTCCTTTAAACCGCATACATTAAGAATTATGCATATTATTTTCATCGATGCTGATGCCTGCCCGGTCAAGGACGAAATTTATCGTGTAGCCTGCAGATATTCCATGAAAGTTAACATCGTCGCAAATTCGACCATGCGGGTGCCTGCAAACCCCTTATTCACCATGGTGGTAAGGCCCGGATTTGGAACTGCTGATGATTGGATTGCAGAAAATACAGGCCCCGGTGACATTGTTATTACTGCTGATATTCCCCTTGCAGCCCGCTGCCTCGAAAAGGGTGCACTCGTCCTGAATGCCAAGGGAAAACAATTCACTGAAAATGACATTGGCACAGCTCTGGGAATGCGTAGTCTCATGGAAGAACTTCGCCAAAGTAATTTGGTTTCGGGGGGACCTTCTCCGATGGCTGCCAAGGATCGCTCTAAGTTTCTATCCAAAATTGATGAGCTTATTAATGCAGTTCGAAAAGCATACCCAGCACGAAAATAAATTGCATTCTCCGAAACTTGCAGCCCACCCTAAGAAATGGCACTTAAAACCTTCAATCAACTGGATTATTCCAGATAGTTTGTACATAATTGAATTTTTGCTACCGTTCTTCAAGAGGAGATGTCATGACCAACTTATCACGTAGAAGTTTGCTGGCTGGCGCAACGATCATCGGGCTATCCGGCACACAAGCACTGGCATTTGCAGACAACAAAAAACCCTTCAAATTCATGCTAAATACCAGCACCATACGGGGGCAGAAACTTCCTCTTAAAGATCAGGTTGAAGTTGCAGCCAAGGCTGGATACGACGCCATCGAACCTTGGATTAGCGATATCGACCAATTCATCAAAGATGGCGGAAATCTCAAGGATATGGGCAAGCGCATCAAAGATAACGGCCTTACCATGGAAAGCGCCATTGGGTTCTTCGAATGGATTGTTGACGATGAGGAAAAACGAAAACAAGCTATCGAGCTTGCAAAAAAGACCATGGACAATCTGGCACAGCTAGGTGGAAAAAGACTTGCTGCGCCCCCAACAGGCGCAACCAACAAGGCTGGTATTGATTTATATGAGGCTGCCAAGCGATATCGTGACTTACTTATCGCAGCAGGTCCTACAGGCGTAATACCTCAAGTTGAACTTTGGGGTTTTTCTAAAAACCTGAGCAAACTTGGAGAAGTGGCTTTGGTCGCAATCGAGGCAAAACATAAAGACGCCTGCATATTGGCGGATGTTTACCATTTATTTAAAGGTGGGTCTGATTTCGAGGGGTTGAAACAACTTGGGCAGGGAGCACTTCAAGTTTTTCATATGAATGATTATCCCAGGAATTTAAACTCTACAGAAATTCAAGATAAGGATCGAGTTTATCCGGGTGATGGAATTGCACCATTAACAAGTATGCTAAAAACTTTGCGCAACAATGGTTTTAATGGATTTCTATCCCTGGAGCTATTCAATCGAGACTATTGGATGCAGGATGCGAATCTGGTGGCAAAAACAGGACTCGAGAAAATGAAAGCTGTCGTGGAAAAGAGTTTTAGTTAATTCGCAATAAATATAGTTACTACCAATTTTAAGGGAGGAAAAACGGCAAACCTCTTGCCCCGCTTTCCTCCCTTATCTATTTGCATAAAAATCCCTTGCCTTTGCCAACCCTTCTCGACTTGACTCGATTCTTCAAATAGGTATTGTTCCCAACTTCGTGAGATGGTGGAAAGATATTTCCGCTGGTAGATTTTTCTTACTGGCACTTTGGTCTGAGACGGAAGGTGTGTTCATGCGAAGCAAATCATACATGCAAAAGAAATCACCAAAAACTATTCATTGGAGCATGGCATTAGTGCTTGCTTTCTTGTCTGTTCTTCCAGGTTGCATGCATCAAACCCCCAGATTAGTAGCGGAAGAAGAAACGGAACGTGACCGTTACGGGGTTCGCACCTTGGGTGAATTTTGCACGGTAGGAAATGCAGATCCACTTCCCCTGGGTGGAATTGGGTTGGTTGTGGGACTAGATGGAACAGGTGCTGCCCCAACAAATGATGCCAATCGAACCATGCTGGAAGATGATCTACGCAAGCAAGGTGTTAGAAACATTAAAGAAATGCTGGCAAGCAATAATGTAGCTCTTGTACTGATATCTGCCTCAATAGCTCCCGGAACTCGCAAGGGCGACACCTTGGATATCGAAATAACTTTACCGCCTCGCAGCAAGGCAACAAGTTTGCAGGGTGGATATTTAAAAGAGTGTATTTTGTATAATTACGATTTTGCAAAAAATCTCTCCCCTACTTACAACGGCCCCAAAAGCACCTTGCGTGGGCACCCTGTGGCCAAGGCTGAAGGACCACTTTTGGTGGGTTTTGGCAAAGCAGGAGAGGATGACGAAGGCAGGGTAAAGTCTGGTAGGATTTGGGGAGGTGGAAAAGCCCAAATTGATTGGCCCTTTACACTTATTTTAAATCAAGACCAACAATTTGCGCGAGTATCTGGAATGATCTCTGACCAAATAAACGAAACTTTCCAAATCAGCAAAGGCGATCCAGGTGCTGTCATTGCAAGCACTAAAAACAATATATCCGTTTCATTAAGAGTTCCTGCACAATATAAATTAAACCATCCAAGATTTCTAAGGGTGGTACGACTTATCCCCACCAAAGAAAATGATGCTGGTAAAGGTGGCCAGGGACGAGCCAACTACATCAAAAAACTTAATGAAGACCTTATGGATCCTAGTCGTTGCGTAACAGCCGCCCTTAGACTTGAGGCTTTGGGGCAGGAAACTATCGGTACTTTAAAGAATGGCCTCAAGAGTGAACACCCATTGATTAGATTTAGTGCTGCTGAATCCTTGGCTTATTTGGGCAGCCCCTCTTGTGGTGAAGAATTAGCAAGATCTGTTATTGATCAACCCATGCTTAGGGCTTTTTCCCTTACCGCTATGGCATCGCTAGATGAAGCCATTTGCCAGGTCAAGTTACGAGAAATCCTTTACTCATGTACAGATGATGAGACTCGTTACGGGGCATTCCGGGCCTTACGGGCACTTGATGAGAAGAACGAAACAATCCAAGGCGAATTTTTAAACGAATCATTCTGGCTTCATAGGGTATCACCTGATACCCCAGGCATGGTTCATATCTCTACCAGCAAGCGCCCCGAAATCGTTTTATTCGGTAAAGAACCCGCCTTCAGGCCCCCCTTCTCTTTACTTGCAGGCGAATTCACCCTAACTTCGGGCAAAGATGATGATAAATGCAATATTTCACGCATTCCACTCAGGAGTGGCAAAACCATGCGAAAATCAACCGGGCTTACAGTCAATGAGATCCTGCAAACCTTGGCAGACATGGGCGCTCTTTACCCAGATGTCACCGAGCTTCTTCGCCAAGCTGATACCACTCAAGCCCTTACCTGCAGGGTGAGAAATGATGCACTTCCCCAGGCTGTTTCAGTGTATGATTTAGTCAAGGCGGGGAAAATGAAAAAAGGAAAAGGCGAAGAAATCGGACTAGCAATGGATGCCAGACCTGATCCTTCTGCAACTCCAAATTTATATGCTCCCATTAAGCCCTTAAGTTTTTCAACCGCTGAAGACCAGGAAGCTTTGCTTAACAAAAAACCAGCGACCAAGGATAAAGCTACCGCAGAGCGGCAAAAAATTGGACAGGATAAATAATTTATAACCGGGGGCATCAGGGCTCCTTCCCCTGAGCTACACCTTAAACGGAATTCTGCATGCTAAAAAGTTTGGAATTAATCGGCTTCAAATCCTTTGCCGATAAAACAGACTTTAATTTCCCGCTTGGTATTACCGCCATCGTTGGGCCCAATGGTTCTGGCAAAAGCAACATTGTCGATGCAATTCGCTGGGTGCTGGGTGAACAAAGCGCCCGTAGCCTTAGAGGCGGGGAGATGACTGATGTTATCTTCAATGGTTCCGCATCACGAAAAGGCAACGGTCTTGCAGAAGTTTCTCTTCTTTTTGACAACACAAAAAAAATATTCCAAACAGAGAGCACTGAGGTACAGGTAACACGCAGGGTTTACAGAAATGGAGATAGCGAATACCTGATCAACCGCAAAACATGCAGGCTCAAAGATATAAAAGACCTCTTCATGGGCAGCGGGGCAGGTACAGATGCTTACTGCATCATTGAACAGGGAAAAGTTGACGGACTTTTACAATCTTCCCCCAAAGACCGAAGAATCATTTTTGATGAAGCTGCGGGAATCAGCCGTTTCAAAATCAAAAAACTTGAATCCCTGCGAAGGCTTGAACGCGTTGATCAAAATGTTGAACGCCTCAAGGATATTCTGGAAGAAGTAGAAAGGCAGTTGAAAACAGTAAGATTGCAGGCAACAAAGGCGCAGAAATGGCAGGAATATTCGGAGAGGCTGAAAGAATTACGCTTAAATCTTGGTCTTCAGGAATATTCACAACTTACGGAAAATCTGGAGTCGGAATACACCAAGCTTGCCTCCCTAAAAAGCGACTTGGAACAAGGCCTATCAGAAACTGACGAACTGGAAAAAAAAGCCCGTGAAAAAGAAATTCTCATATCTCAACTGGATGAACAAATACGAAGCGGAGACCTGCTGATTTCGGAAGCCAGGCAAAATATTGCTGCAGGTGACTCTTCTAAAAAAAGCGACCGGGAATCCCTCGAAACCTCCGAACGAGATCTCCACCAAGCACGTAAATCCTTGATGGAGCATAACAAAAGATTATCACTACTTGAATCACAACTCGATTCTCTCAGGCAGGAAGCAGAACTTGCAGAATCAAATTGCACCGCCTCAAAACAAATCGTTGAAACTCTTGAAAAAGCTGAAAAGGAAGCTTCTGAGGAAGATTCTTCCCTTCGCATTTCTGTCATAAAATCAAAGGAGGACCACCTTGAAAACATGCGCATGCTTGCAAGGCTTCAAAATGCCCTCACGGGCTCAAGGGCCAAACTAGAATCCTACCATCGGGAAGCAGAGAGGCTTCGCCAACGCAACGAAAATACTGTTGGAAGTTTGGCTGTTCTCGATGCAGAACTTGGTGAACTTGCAATCGCTGACGAAATTTTACAAATAAGATTGGCTGCTTCCAAAACCACCCTTCTTGATTTGGGAAAAGAAAAAGAAGCATTGGAGTTGGCTCGAGATCAATTCGCCAAGGAACTCTCTGAATTCCAGGCGAATCGAAGCGGAACAGTTAGCCGTCTCGAAGTTCTCGAAGGCTTGGAAAAAAGTTTGGAAGGCTTTGGAGTAGGACTTAAAGAAATCCTTGAGCTCAGCAAAGATCCCTCCTCACTTTTATGGAATACCATCCTGGGAGTTGTTGCAGATTTTCTAGAGGTATCAAGTGAATTTGCCGCACTTATCGACCTTGCCCTTGGTGAAAAATCCCAGCGAATTCTTGTACAAGATCAAGAATCTTTAATTAAAGCTCTGGCATCGCTTTCAGCAGCTTTTTCAAGCAGGGTTTCTTTCCAAGGTTTTTTGCAACACAATGTTCATGTTGCAACTTTTTCCTCCGAAACATTGATTCTGCCAGAAAACCAACCCGAGATCGTCGGCTGGGCCCATGAATTTGTCAAATGCAACAACCCAGATTTTCCAAATCTGCCTCAATGGCTATTAGGCCAAACTCTGATTGTTAAATCCATGGATTTTGCAAGAACCCTTTCCGCTTCCCATCCTTCCATTAGAATTTTGACCCTTTCAGGGGAAATTCTGGAAACCGATGGCACCCTTACCATGGGAACCCATCACGCCGAAACAGGCATTCTTTCCCGTAAAGCTGAACTGAGGGAATTAAAAAATACGCTAATCCAAATTGAAGACTCCATCGCTTTGGCTCAATCCAGCTTGGACGAGACAAAAAGTGCGATTTCGCTTGCAGATACTCGAATTGAAAACCAAAGACGCGATATTGATATACTCTCAGAACAGTTGAGCGACCTTCGAGCTAGAATTGAACGACAAAAACAACGCAAAGATGGGATGGATGAAGAGTTAAAAGTCAGTGGCAATGAGCTAAGAAACCTTGATGATGACACAGAAAAAGAAACCAAGGAACTGGAGGTTTTTAAAAAGCAAGCCGAAGAACTTGAAGCAGTCTGTTTAAAAATGGAAGAAATCGTAAAGGCAGGAGAAGAAAGACTTCGCGAAATTGAACTCCAAAGACGGGCAAGGACTGAAAAAACAACCAGTGCTAGAGTTGCATTTGCACAGGCTCAAGAACGGGCAGATGCTTTCAAAAATAGGTTCAATTCTGCTAATGATGAACTTGCAAGCAGAAAAATTGAACAAAACAGAACCCTTACACAAATTCATGAAATAAAATTACGATCAGACACCTTGAATCTCTCGATTCTTAATGTTACTTCACAGCTTGCCCTATGGTTTCTGAAAAAAGATCAGGCAGAAGAAAAGGCCCGATTCCTTCAACTTGAAAAAGCCAATGCGGTTAAAGAAAAAGACATCTTTGCATCCAAGGCTTATTCCGACAGATCCGCATGGAGGAATAAACAAGAATTGGTGCATGGCCGCGAATTGGCGGTAAACGATCTGCAAGTGAGGCGCGACACTTTATGCACAAGGATGACTGAAGATTATGAAATCAACCTGGGTGAACTTTACTTGCAAAGGAAGAGCAACACAGAAAACACTGAACAAAACAACGCAATGCCTTCGATCGAAACCACGGTAATTGCAGATGAAATTACGGAACTGCGCAATAAGATTCATAGACTTGGGAATGTTAATATCGAATCACTCGAGGAACTGACCAGTTTAGAATTCAGGCATTCAAGCCTTAAAATACAATATGATGATTTGGTTTCAGGAAAAAAAGCCCTTGAAGAAATCATCAGCAAAATTAATGCAGACAGCAGGTCTCTATTCATCGAAACATTCCAGAATGTAAGAACTCACTTCCAGGATTTATTTCGAAAACTATTTGGAGGCGGCATGGCCGATGTAATCCTTGAGGATGAGCAGGATGTTTTGGAATGCGGAATTGAGATCAAGGCAAAACCCCCGGGGAAAGAATTACGAAGTATTTCCTTGATGAGTGGTGGGGAAAAAACCATGACTGCGGTAGCTTTACTTCTGGCAATTTTCCGAAATAAACCAAGCCCTTTTTGTCTTCTTGACGAAGTCGATGCCGCTCTTGATGAAGCCAATGTAAATCGATTCACTAATGTATTACGAGATTTCATGGATAAAAGTCAGTTTATCCTTATTACCCATTCAAAAAGAACCATGGCATGTGCTGATGTTCTTTATGGGATTACCATGCAAGAATCCGGCATATCAAGAAGAATGGCAATCCGATTTCAAGATTGGCCCGCAGACGAAAAAAAAGACACCCCTTCTGCTTGATAACAAAAACCATAGTAATTTCGCCTATTTTACCAGCATTCAAATTTGAAAAAAAATCTACATCATCTGACTAAAACTGGTCTTTCCACAAATTAACATTGAGGATAAAGGCAGATAGATCCCTTAATTTTTTGGAAGATACAACTGTGAAATACCCATTCTGGCTTAAAAAAACACTTGCGGAAGCAGGATTAGGCAACTGGATTCCAGCCGCAACAAATCTTTTTACTTTTCCTAACAATATCCTGGGCAGTTGCAGTGATAGAATTTTACAGGGCGATTTCGAATCATTTGCAAACTCCCAAAATTTTCAAAATACACCCTCTCCTGATTATCTTGACCTTTCAAGCGATCACATCCAAGGGTTGGGAATGCCAGTGCATGTGCTTCCTAGAACCCTGCCCACCAAGGATTTATCACCCCAGGAAGGATTTTCTGAAACACAACAGGCAGTTTCAAATTACCTTGATCTTGAATATGGTGTTTCGTTTAATGCAACGAAGGAAGTGTTGATTACAAATGGGATAACGCATGCGATTCAAACCGCACTGGAAACTTTTGTAAATCCAGGAGAAAATGTTCTTTTACCAGATCCATGCACTCCTACTCATGAACAACTTGTTCGCAATCACGGTGCTAATCCAATCTGGATCACTCTTAGGCATGAAGATGGAAGATTGCATTTTTCCGAAACAGAATTAAAAAGACAGATGCGGAAAAGCAGAATTTCAATTTTATCAAGCCCTGCAATCCCAACAGGTGGTGTTTTTCACGAGGAAGATTTTCTCAAAATAGGCACCTTTGCTTTAAAAAACAATTGCCTTTTGATTTGGGATAATTCTTTGATGGGTTTACAACTCGATGGAAACCCTTTCCATCCCGGGAACTTAAATGAAACCCGAAAGTTATCTCTTAATGCGGGCAGTTTAAGTATAAGCCACGGAATATCTGCGGCTAATGTGGGCTGGCTTACAGGCAATGAAAATTTAATCGCCCCGTGCAAATTACTTTTGAAAATGCGCAATACAAGCACAAGCGTTTTGAGTCAACAAATCCTTGTTGATGCGATTCAAAAAGCACAAACAAAAGAATGGTATGAATTTCTGCATCGCCTTGGGGAAAACAGAAAACACAATTTTCAGAAACTTGCTGGGATGGGATTTGATCCTTTTTGGCCTGCGGGTGGACCATATATTTGGATTCCCATCTGGCGTAAAGAAATCAATTCAGTTCATTTTTGCCAGGAACTCGAATTAAATTACAAGGTTTTGATTAAGGCAGGAACATCCTTCGGCCCTTCTGGTGCTGGTTATGCCAGGGTCAGTTTTGGTGTTGATGAAGGAAGATCGATTGAAGCGTTAAGAAGGATGGAGCTTTATCTGGATAATAAACCACTGACAAAAACGGAGCAAATCAGGCTGGCAGCTTAAAGATAATCCTCACGGATGGGACTAAAGATATCAAGAGCTTCAGCACCTTCATCAAGTGACCAAACCTGATGAACCACATTTGAAGGAATTCGGTAAAAGTCACCTATTGCAAGTTCTTTTTTTTCATCACCTATTTTAAAAATCGCCCTGCCCTTAAGCACAATTCCAATCTGCTCATGTGGGTGGCTATGGCTTTTAACCTCTGAATTGGGTTCCATCTTTACAAGGGACATCATCATCTGGGAAGCAGCACAGGTGGTTATCATGACTCCAGGAAAAATCTTATGCTTTGCCAACTCGTTGGGCAGTGGGAAAAACTCACTCATGGCAATTACACCCGTGAAAACTAATCGGTTACTTGGAACCAACCATGAAATGAAACTCTGCAGTTTGTCGAATGATAAGCGACATGGTGCTAGGTTCGAACACAATCGAACCAGCGCCCTCAGGTTGCCAGCTTTTTGGATCCAGAGCCATGATGCTATTGATGATATTTTGCACATTCTGAATGAAAACGGATTGATTATAATTCCCTGGGAGGGCCATATTCATATTGCCAATGATATCACCAATCGGATAGGCCCTGGTTGTCATCGTCTCCTTGGCACGATCAGGACTTGTAATGTGGATGGTTTTTTCTTTGATCACATACGAAAGGCCAAGATCAGATAGCACTTTCCTAAGAATCGTGCGGGTACTCCAACCACGGGAATTTACAGTAATAGGTGTTTCAGTCGTGATATTCAGCAATTGCAGTGCCTGTTGATCAATCACCAATGGGCTACCAAATTGCTTTTCCATGATATCAAGGAATGATTGAAAGGGTTCGTTTTTAAGACTAAAAGTCAAAGGAGAAGACATCGTATTCATGATTTTTCGATCTTCTTCACTAACTTTGGCACCCGCAGTACGGCGTTTTGATTTTTCGACCCAATCATCAGGAAACGACATTTCACCAGTAACGGGAATTGATGCCTTGAGAATATCTCGCTGAAGAGCAAGCATCATTTCCGAACGTGTGGCACGAAGTTTGGACTCGGCGCTGATATTATCCTGGAATTTGCTAAGCCTTCCAAGTGCTTGGATCTCAGTGTTATTTGGATATTTTTTAGCAAGCTCATCAAAACTACGATTAGCTTCAGCAGTTTGGCCATCTTTACGAAGATTTTTAATAGAGTCTATATTTCTGGCTAACTTGTCATTTTCTCGGGAGAGCCTCTCGATTTCTGCAAGTCGATCATTAATCTGAGCCTGAGATTGCGCTGCTTCCAAACTTTTAGACGTGGCTACGCCTATGTTCTTTTCGTAGACCTTGATTTGTGACCGGAGTATTCGGGTGAGAGAATCGCGTTTTTCTGCAGGGAGCTGTTCATCACTTTCAATGCTTTCCAGAATCGGTTTTAAATATTCTGCGGCTCTCGTAAGAGAAAACTTGGATAACCTTAAAGCTTCATTCAATGCCTGTCTGGCTTCATTCTCTCTTTTTTGAATTGCGACTTCCCGGAGTTGACGAGCACGCGTTACCAGTTCGTCTTCTGCAAAAGCAACAGAGTTGCCAATTGAAGCTAACGCCATGAAAGTTGCAGCAATTGCAAAGACACTTGTACGGTATGAAATAATCATGTCCGAGATCCTCCCGAACCAAAAAATCTGGTTAATTAAATCCTAACATCATTATACTACCAAAAAATCCCATGCGACTAAAGCCGATAATTAATTTATGAGTAAAGGGATCTTGAAAAAAAAACTTAAGGAAATCGAATTGGGTTGGAGACAATCATTTTTCAGAAATTAGCTTTAAAAGGATCGGGGAGATTTCTCCAGCGAGAAAGACTGATCCTGTGATGCATAAAATGCCGGGGTTGGGTGTTGAAAAAAAAGCTTTTCTTCCCGCTTCTTCTAAAGTTTCGCTAAGAAAAGCTTCTCCAGTGCTATTTTGGGTCCATAAATCTAACAATTCTGATGGCTTTGCCGCTCTTGGGCTGTTTATCGATTGCGCAAAGAAAACCTTGTTAAATATTCCAGAGAATTCCTGAAACATGCCAGAAATGTCTTTGTCGGCACTAGCGCCAAAAAGTAGAACCCGCGGAACTTCAGGAAAGCTTTCTTTAATTGTTCGCACCAATGCCGCTGCGGAAGCACGATTATGAGCACAATCAACCACAACCAAGGGACTCTTGCACATAACCTGCATTCGGGCTGGCCATACAGTATTTCCCAAACCCCAACGCACAGCTTCATCTGAAATCACAACCCCCAAAAAACGCAATTCTTCCACCGCACTTACGACCAACGCAGCATTTGCAGCCTGATGCTCGCCCAGTAAACTTAATTCCATCAATGGCCATTGTTTTTCCCGAGTTTTAATCTGAACAGATGGGGGAACGACCAAAGTCTTTTTAAAACTACCTGGATGATAATCCCAGGTAAAATCAACATTTGCTTGAACTAACTTAGCCCCTAACCTCGAGGTAGAATCTTCCATTACTTCCCTAGGCCCTGAGTTGCAAACTCCGCTGATGACCGGAACTCCAGGCTTAATGATTCCAGCTTTTTCCCTGGCAATATGAATCAAAGTTGGGCCAAGTTGTTTTTCGTGATCAAAACTGATGGTGGTGACGATGGAAAGCAAGGGGTTGCAAATATTAGTGGAATCTAAACGGCCACCCAAACCTACCTCAAGAATAGCCAAATCTACTTTGCTTTCCAAAAAATAAATGAACGCAACAACGGTTGCAACTTCAAAAAAGGTGGGTATAAACCCAAGTTCCTTACACTCGGGAAACCCAATTACTTTTTTGATCTTTGCAAGAATTAAGTCTAGGGAATCTGGGGAAATAATTTGACCATTGATACTAAATCGCTCTTCAACGTTAAATAGATGGGGGGAGGTATACAATCCGGTTCGCAAACCCTGATGCGAAAGAATTGCTGCAAGCATTGCTGAAGTAGACCCTTTGCCTTTGCTACCCGCCACATGGACAAATTTAAGTTTTTTTTCCGGGTTACCGAGAAGGTCTAACAACTTGCGCATGCGGTCGAGTTTAAAATCATCCGGGGTGGGAAGACGATGCTCAAAATTAATCAAGCCGTACCAGAAGCCCCGGGGGGAATCATCAGGGTATTTTGAAGAAAGCATAAATACCGGCCCATCCCAAGATGGCTAAGGTTTGAAACAGGCAAAACGCCTACCTATAGCTTATTCACCTTGCACGGGCATGCAAATCTGCTCCAGCAACTTTTCACATTTTTCCTGAACCAAGTTGGCAAGATTAGGCAATGGTTGACCTTCGACCAACCCCTCTGCCAAGCTTGCTAAAATCCTTGGGAACGCATAAAGGGCAGCACAGCCATCCAGGGTGAGAGGTTCCATCCGACTATGCCTGCCTTTTTTCTCCATGTCTTGCCAAGCTTGTTTTCCCTTACCGACAAGCATCATGTCAGTTTCGGGTCGAAGAAGTATCAGATGATCAATTACTGCGGGTTCCAAATCCCACGCAGAAAGTTTAACTGTGAGATCTCTGGATTTTCCCTGACCATTTGCAAGAAAAAGACCAATCCCGACCTTCCATGGCTGCCCATCCCTGCAAACCCAATGGGCAAGAGTAATTGCGCCATAAGTAGGGTGGTCGCCAAATGTCCATTCCGACACCACATGCTGCAAACGCCATGGCCCAACTTTAATACCCTGATCATGACAAAGATGCAGCAAACTACCCAAACCGGCCTGCAATTCCTTGGTCGCACCAGCTAGGGCCCCTTCAGGCATCAACTGTTCCTTGGCAAGGGAAAACTCCTTTGCCCATAGCTGCCCCAAAGCTTCAGGGTGAAGCTCTTGTATTCTTTTTCCATCCTTGATTCCCGCTTCAGCTTCATTTTTAAACTCTGAACCAACATTTGTTGGCAAACTATTTCTCTGCTCAACTTTTTCCATCTGCCCCTCTGGGGTCGCATCCAAAATAACCATGGATTTTACGCCTTCAGGCAGTTGATCTTTGGGAACTTCCATCTCTACGGAATCAACATGGTAGCCCACTGAGGCAGTTTGGCCCGAAGATGGTGGAGCAATCTCTGCGATTGAGGATTCACTTTCTGCTCCATAAACAATTTTGTCAAAAAAATGCCTGAACTGTTGAAGCATATCACGAAGTGTTGGTTCGGTTCGTGCGATGCGGTCGATTTGTTCCGAGGTAAATGGATAAAACTCTGGAAGGCTTTTAAAATTTGGCAAGCCATGAAGTGCAGGTTCAAGCCTGGCCATGACAACTTTCCGCACCAGTTCAAATGGAGGAGCCTCTAGCTTCATGCATTTGATTGTGCCATACCCTGGAACATGAACCGGATTATTAAGCCTGTCCTGAATATAACCATCAAGAGATGGAATGAATCTGTTCCATAGCCCCCGTTCTGCAAAAACTAGAAAGCTTATCCCATCAAGTTGATGCATTGCTTTGACAATACCAGCGAAAAAAGTTTCAGCAGTTTTGTGGGCATCATCATTTCTTCGGGCAAGCAAAAGATCTTCCAATTGATCAAATGCTATAACCACGGGTATTCGGAGCTCCTGCATGACTCCCATCATTGCCTTGAAAAGTGCAAGCACAAGATCCTGCCTGCATGGGTGCATTTTAAAATCCAGCTCTGCAAAACCATATGTCAGAAAGCTTGCCAATTCAGTTTCATCCTGAAGCAAAACCGACCTCGCAAAACCTTGCAAAATAGCATGGCGCATCATTGCGGCAGCATCATGGCCGGAAGTGCGATCCACATAATCGCAAACAAGCTCAAATGCTCGATTGCAAGTTAATCCAGCTTCGTCGCAAAGCTTACGCACCATTCCAGGCGACTTTGCATCCTGACTTGGTCGAGATAACGCATCTATCAACCATTGGGTTCTTTCAAGGGCCTGAGTACTGCCTAGACCGAAAGTTTTTGCAATCCATCCCAAGCCGGGCAGAGGAAAAAGATCAAGCCTTTCATCTGAGGAAAGCTCAACCAGAGTGCGGCTTAAAAGCATTCTAATCAATTGCTCGCCCACATATTCGAGCGGCCTGCTGTTTCTTTGCTTGCCGCCACCTAGCAAGGTGTCGAGCAATTGAAACAACAAATACTCTAAAAAATCAGTGTCCCGTTGATAAGAGCCGGGTGTAACAAGTAATTGCCAATTGCCTTCCATTCCGTGTTTGATGGAGTGCAAAAGGTGAGTTTTACCTGCGCCTTTATTCCCAAGAATTGGAACCACTTCGGAATGCGTATTAGGGGTGTATCTGTACTGGTCAACAACCCTTAGTAATTGCTCACGCTCGCGGGCATAAAGTTCTGGAACATGATAAATAGAACAAACTTCATCATCCGGATTGCGGGCAAAGTAATTCCTAAACGGGTTGCCCTGGCGCTTTAGCCAGTCGATCGCATTCTGATTATTTGTTTCGTTGATTAAAAGTTGGGACATAAAAACTCCATTTGGTAAATCAGCCAGCACTGCACAAGGCAAATGAACTGTCATCCGGATTAAATACCGCAGCAGGCCCCAAGCTTGCGTAACATGCAATCTCATGGCCAGCCATCAAGGCTAACTCAGGTTTGGGAATTTCATAAAGTGGCCCTGTCCAAGGGTGCAACTCAACAAGTTTCTTATGCCTTAGATTACGCAGGGCATCATGAAAAGCACCCGGCGTAACACCGGAGCAACGAGATGATAACTGTTGATAAAGATAATAAAGTTGACAATCCCCCGCCCTGCCCGCATCACTCCACTCCTTCAAAAGAATTAAGATATGCTTAGAGGTGGAGTTAAAATCTTCCGCTATTGGTGCTCCCAATTTCAGAGCTATCAACCCAGCGGTTTTCTCCAAAGAATGGTAGAACACAGCATCATCAGTTCCAGATTTATTTAGACCCTTTTCACCTGAAGATTCAATGATTGCTGCTGCATTTTCAAGCAATTTATCAATCTTAATTCCTTCCATTACTGAACGAATACCCCAACAGGTTATCTTGACCATTTCTGTAAAGGGCTTGGTTGATTGCTCGACAACTTTCAACAGGCGATTCTCAAGACAATATTTCGCTGCAACTTTTCCAGACGCAGATAGCGGAAACAACCCCTGCACACCTTTTTTGTTAAATAGAGAGCAAACGCCGGCGGATTCCAAGGCATAGCTTAAGGCTTGCAATATGATGATTTGTTGATCGGCCACGCCCCCTCCTTGGGTTTGAAGTTAGCCCGCCTAAAATCCACTTCTTCCATGAAGTACCACAATCAGGCCATATTCCATGAGTAAGATAGCTTTTTTTCGACCAGAAAGGCAAGATCACAAAAGACCCCAAACCATAAAGCCTTGAGACTCAAAAACAGAAAAACATCAACCAAGGCAAAAAGGGAAGCCTGGAGGCTTTAGGAGTCTATCTACAATTTGAAATAAGGCCAGAATAATTTTAAGGCGTTAGATCAATATCAAGCTCTTTAAGTTTCGCGCCCTGCAAAATCAAATCCAACAGTTCATCAGGCTGTGCAGCAACCAATAAGAGTTGCCTGAACTTTGGTTTTACAAACCCTTGTTCAATCATTTGATCAATCCATACGAGCAATGGATCAAAAAAACTCCCAGTATTTAATATTCCGATTGGATTATGATGAATACCAAGCTGTGCCCAGGTAAGTATTTCGAACAATTCATCGCAGGTTCCAAAACCTCCAGGCAAGGCAATAAAAGCATCGGATTTCGAAGCCATCAGAGCTTTTCTTTCATGCATGGAATCAACAATAAACAATTCAGAAAGGCCTTTGTGGGCAACCTCTTTTTCAACCAATTTGGTCGGAATAACCCCAATGACATAGCCATTCGCAGCAAGGCACGCATCAGCAACAACACCCATTAAGCCAATATTGCCTGCGCCATAAACCAGTTTAATTTTTCTTTGGGCAAGCAATGTTCCCAATTGTGAAGCAGCACTGGCAAAGATGGGATTATTTCCACACCTAGAGCCGCAAAAAACGCTTAAGCTTCCGATTTTAACTGACATAAAAGCCCCTTACAAAGCCATCGCGTAATTTATTTTAAAAGTTGTTCCTAAACCTTTTTGCGAAGAAACAGTCATTTTCCCGCCCGACTTGTCAAGCACCGATTGCACAAAAGAAAGCCCTAGTCCCATGCCCGAGCCAAGGCCCTCAAATATGGCACTTTCCCTGCGAGTAGAAAAATAAGCTTCAGTACACCTTGCAATTACCTCAGGGTTCATTCCTGCCCCGTTATCCTGCACTTCCAAAACAATATTATTTGAAACAGAAAAAAGACTGAAGGAAATCCTGCCTCGCCATGCTGCTGCCTCGATTATCGTTGCTTTCGACTTTTGTATATCTTGAAGTTGCTGGCTTCGCGCCTGATCACGCAAAGCAAGACGCTGTTCAAAAATAGCATCGCGGGCATTGAATATCAGATTTTCAAGAATCTGCTGGAGGTGGGAGGGATCAGCCTTGATAAAGATTTCACTTTCTGGCTGGGTAACAAATTCTAGATCTATTTTCCATTTATCATTCGCAAGAGCTTCCCAATTGGCAACAGTACGATTAACCAACTCTTTCAGATCAAAGCGCACAGGCTCAAATTTGTCATCCTGCCTCCGAACTGCACGCAAAATTTGTTCCAGTCTACCTGCGACTGCTCCAAGTGTATTTTCCACTTCAACCAATATGGAGGAGGTATTTTGATCAAGCTCCTTGTTAGCTGTACATCTTCGAAGCAAATCCAACGGGCGAACCAAAAGATTCTTTATATTATGGGCATAGGAACCGGCCATAATACCCACACCTGCATACATTTGAGACCTTAATTCTATGGCATCTTTTTCTGCTGCTTTTGCAACCAATTGCTGTGCAAGCATTTCTTTTTCCGCCAATTCTGCAGCCTGTTTTACCTTTTGCGACTGAACAAACCTGGCCCGCTCCCGAAAATAGCTATAAAAAGACTGCAATGTTACAGCAAGAGCCAAACCACATACCACAATAAAAAGCCAGCGACCACGAGAAAGCTTTTCCTGCTCGATTGCCCTTCTACGATCGTAGGCATGAAGTTGATAATAAAGTTTTACCCGAGTATTTTCAGCAATCATGTATTCAAGAAGTTGACATTGTTCTGCCTGAAAAGGAAAGCCCGAAGCCCAGCTTATCGGGCGGTCAGATTCCTCCGCAATATTAATTTCGATTTCATAAAAAGTTGGAAACAAAGGAAGAATACCAGGGTGAATTTTAGTCGGTGGTTCACCAAGGGCGCGAAGATGCTGATAAATTTCTTCCCTGCGAACCAATGCCAATTGTTTTAATCCATCCTGCAATGGTTCTAACTCAATGTTTTTAGTAATTGTGAGTTTACGATAATCATCAACCAATTCTGGCAATGATTTCCGGAAGACCCTGGCCTCTTCAAGCCATTCTTTCAAAATATTTTGCTCATACTTTGCCTCTCCCTTAATCCAAAAAAACAAGGCATCGGAAATAGCAAACAAAGCAAAAGCCCAAAAGAACAAAGGCAAAAGAAAAAGATACCAACCCGGCCGCGGGAAAAATGTTTTTTCCTGGGGTAAAAGACCGGAATTCTTCACCTTTTGACCCTCGAACTTAATGACAATTCTGACCTAAGAATAGGCAAAGGAAGTTGATTTTTACCTTGGGAAAGCAAGGACCAAATTTCCAATTTTGCTGAAGTTCGATCGTTTGGATCTAACAAGGGTTTAAGAACCCCGATAAATTCTCCCGTACCTGCATTGCGATTTCCTACAGCATCAAACAAGGGCGTTCCTTTTTCTACCGTAACCCGTTCCCCATCCCAGGTAAGTTTTTTGAGATGCAATGACAAATCCACATTATCAATAAAAAGGCCCGGAAGAAGTCCCTCGAGAATCTGCCTCGAAAAAATCAATTCTTCGGTACTAGTGGCCTGGGCCAAAAGCCCCGTATCCGCCCAATCATTGATAGGTCTGAATCCCGCATCAGTGGAAACAGGATTTGCATGGCTGAAAAAAACCACTTTACAAGGCAGTTCGGAAACCGGCCATGCAACTTCACGATCACGGTAAACTGAATTCAAGGAAAGGGCATCACCAGTTACAACGACCATTTTTTGGGCTACTTTTGCATCGGAAAGAGAAAGTTCACGTAAAAATCTTCTGGCTTGCAGTGCCTGCGAACCAACAACCATCAAAGGGCGCATTTGCCCCGGCTTCAGGTTGATATCCAAAAGTAAAAATCTCAATGCTTCTTTTTCAAAACGATTTGCTGCATATCGAACACCAATGCTTGAATCAATAATTTGAGGAATTGGTGGTATGTTCATTTTAAATGCTGATGCTTTTTCTCCCAGCATTTCCAATGGAGGTGCCAAAATAAATGCAAAATTGCTGTTCTGCTGGGCTAATATCGTGGATGAAGCCCAACAATACGCTGCCAAACCATCTAACACTGTTTGCTTGTTAAGAGATGCCCAAAATGTTGCGACAAAATCACGCGCATAAGAATCGTCTTCCCATAAAACAATATGAACCGGGTCAGAATCCGGCTTCAAGTCTGGTTTAGACCAAAGCAAACGGATTATTGCATCAGACATGATTCGATTATCAAAACCAAAACGAAAAGTTTTTTCAGGGTAAATCCCCATTAACCCAATGTCCTCAGCAAGGTTGGGACCAAAAGTTCCATTAAAATCCGAAGCAAGTGTATTGGAGGAAGCTGTGGTAAGAATAAGCGGGGGTGGTTTCACAACATTTAATTTCGCAGAAACCTTGGATACGGCTTGAACTATTGCCATGGCATCGTCTGTTGTTGGTCCCGCAACAATTGCAGAAGGAATTATGGTTCGGGAGAATAATTTTTTCATCCAGTCTTCGTACTTCATGTCGCTGGAAATTTTGTACCACTTTACAATGATTGTCAGACTCGAATCCGGGTGTGATATTTTGAAAAAAGGAACACTCGCAGTTAATTCGGGAAAAGTCTGACTTCCTGTTTCAAACCTAACCTTGGCAAGAAAAGAATCAGGATGATTTCTCAACAATTTGCCCGAGGATACCAGCCTTTCCCATGCAGATGAGGAACTTGCAGGGTAAACCCATGCTATTTCTTTTTGATTGGGTTCCAGTTCCTCACCTTTGCTTTTGAATAGAACCGGCTTCCACCAAAAAAGCAGAGCAAGCACCAATACAAAACCAAACAAAAACACTTTACGCAAGAAATCCCTCATTCCAGTAAAAAAGTATTTGTTGCTACCCGCTACAACATTTATTTTACCTTCCTAAAATTTCAAATGTCTGTCATAATCCATAAATTGTTTACAAGGATTATTTGGAAAGACCTTCGGGTGTATTGTAGTGTTCTTTCCAAAATATCTCCTTATCTAGTTTCAATAAGGTTTTTTATGGCTATCAGCCCGACTACAATAGTTATCTTTGGTGCTTCAGGGGATTTAACGTCACGGAAGCTCATCCCTTCCCTTTATCGAATGGATCGCAAAGGAAGGCTACCTGAAAACATCAAAATTATAGGAGTGGCAAGATCTCCTTTTGATGATACATCATTCCGTTTAAAAATGGCCGACGCCATCAAATCTTTATCCGCAAACGACTGGAATGAGGAGGCTTGGAATAAGTTTGCCCCTCGATTGGGTTACGCCCGTGGCGATGCTTCAATGGATGGTGGCCTTGAAAACCTTCAATCCCAACTCGAAACAATTGAGAATGGCTTACCCGGCAACAGGCTTTATTATCTTTCCGTCGCACCTCAATTATATCCAGAAATCACAAAAAATCTTGGCAAACTAGGCATGGCAAGTTCCGTCGAGGGTAGTGCATCCAGCCCGGGTTGGCGCAGGCTCATCATCGAAAAACCCTTTGGTCATGACCTTGCTACCGCCAAAAGCCTCAACAGGGTTATTCGAACTCATTTCCATGAAGACCAAATCTACCGAATAGACCATTATCTTGGCAAGGAGACGGTACAAAACCTTTTGGTTTTCCGTTTTGCAAACACTCTTTTCGAACCTCTATGGAACAGTAACTACATTGATCATGTACAAATCACCGTTGCAGAAACAGTAACCATAGGCAATCGGGCTGATTACTACGATAACGCTGGTATTTTACGCGACATGTTTCAAAATCATCTTTTACAACTACTTTGCCTAGTCGCAATGGAAGCACCTGCACGATACGCGGCAGATCCTCTTCGAAATGAAAAGATCAAGGTACTTGATGCCATGCCGGTTTTTTCTGTCGAAGAAGCACGACAGCGTATTGCCACAGGAAGATATCAAGGGTATTTGAATGAACGAGGTGTTAGCCCCAAATCCCAAACCCCTACCTTTGCTGCGGTTGAATTTTCCATCGATAACTGGCGCTGGAGAGGCGTACCCTTCTACCTGCGTTCTGGCAAAGGCCTGGCCTTACGATCAAGCGAAGTGGTAATCCAATTCCGTTGCCCTCCACACCTTATGTTCCCACTACCTCCAGGAAGCTCTATCCAGTGCAACAGGCTTGCCATTTGCATTCAACCTGATGAGGGCATTCATTTAAACTTCATTACCAAGGAACCAGACCGGGATGGCACCGTTCTTGTGCCATCTGACATGGAATTTCACTACCGAAACGCTTACGCCAATGTCAAAATTCCAGAATCATACGAAAGATTGCTTCAAGACGCACTAAATGGCGATGCATCACTTTTTATGCGCAGTGATGAAATTGAAAGATCTTGGGAACTAATCGAACCATTTCTGGTGGCAACAGAAGATTCCCATGCAAAAACACCCGAAGATTATCATATTGGTACCATGGGCACTCCGGGAGCTGACTCCCTGCTTGCCAAATATGGCCGTTCTTGGATATCGATGGGACTAGCTAAAAAACCTAAAACTTAGCTTACATTCTTATTGGTCTTGCCCAGATCTACAAAAGCGTTACGCTACTGCCTTGGGATGAATCTTTAGTTTCAGCCAAAAGGCAGGCTTCCATGGATTGGATTTTGTATTTCGTTGATTTAATCAGGCATTTGGATATACATCTTAACGACTTGGTAGGTACCATGGGGCCGTGGTTTTATCTTGCCATGTTTGCAATCATTTTCTGCGAAACAGGCTTGGTCATAACCCCATTTCTTCCGGGCGACTCCCTGCTTTTCACCCTTGGTGCAATGTGCATGTCCACCAATAGCGAACTAAACCTTCCCACAATGGGCCTGACTCTTTTGGCTGGGGCTGTTTTAGGTGATGCCATAAATTATTCTCTGGGATACTGGACTGGGCCAAGAGTTTTCAAATCTGAAAAATCATTTCTATTAAACAAAGACCATCTTTTGAAGGCGCAGCAGTTCTACGAAAAGTATGGAAAGAAAATGATCATTTTAGCAAGATTTGTTCCGATCATTCGCACCTTTGCACCTTTTGTTGCAGGCATAGGAAAAATGACCTATCCAATCTTTTTGGCGTACAATGTGATCGGAGCCATTGCATGGGTGGGAATTTGCATGGGGGCAGGTGTACTTTTCGGGCAAATACCATGGGTTAAGGAAAATTTTGAAGTGGTGATTGTTGGCGTCATTTTTATTTCAATCTTACCATTGGTCTACGAATATCTTCTTAGCCGAAGTGCTGCGCAAAAAAAAACGACAACTGATGCACCAGACATGAATGCACTTACTTCAGAATTCAAAAGCAAAGCAGGATAAAATGCCAAAAATCATCTCGACCCCCACACAAATCGAGGCTGCTGGTACAGGCAACAAAATCATCCAAGAATTTTTTGGCAAGGTTACTTCAGCAGATTCCAACATTAGCATTGCAAAAATGCAAAGCCCTGAAGGTTGGTCTGAACCTGGGCAAACGCCTGAATTCGATGAATACACACTTGTATTAAAAGGTTGCATGCATGTTGAAACAAAAAATGGTTTAAAGATTATCAAAGCAGGCCAGGCAATCCATACATTTGCAGGAGAATGGATCCGCTACAGCACCCCAGAAAAAGAAGGGGCCGAATACATTGCGATCTGCCTTCCTGCTTTTACCCCAGATACAGTCCACCGGGATAAATAATTCGTTTTTTTAATCCATTCCGATTTGGTACTCTATCCTTGCTTTTAATTAATGAACAGCCATATTATTGGTTACTCATTTAGGAATCTCAATGGATAGCCTTCTACATCTTAAACTAACCGAAGCACAATGGATTTCGTTTATCACCCTTTTGGTAATTGGCCTTCCCGTTGCTGCATATATCTTAAGAACATGTCTCAGCTTGTTTAATGAAGAAATGCCCTCCTATCGAAAAGCTATGTTTATTGTCCCCGTTGTTGCCTTGGGTTCATATCTAGCATTCGATGTCCTTTCATATTTAGTCCTATTGGCTATAAGGGATAGTAAAACGATACAGCGTACAGCATTTGGGCAACCCGGGTTTGGGTTTTCGCAGTGGTTATTTACTGCATTACCTATTAAATGGGCAGTTATTTCATTCATCCCCCTGATCCGATACACACTTGTATTCATTGTGATTGCGATTGCAGGAATATTACAGGTATTCTTTTTGACAATTCCGTTTAGGAAAGCCCTTTTTATCTTTGCAGCACAGTGGACAGCCAATCTGTTTGCGTACCTCATCATCAGTAATGTTCTACACTTTTGTGCAGGACTTATTGGCCATTCTTCAGGATTGCATATTGATATTAACGCAAAATACGAAGCAGCGATTTCAAATGATAAAGCAAAAGAGGCATTAAATGAGGCCAATGAAGCTGTGAAAACTGGCCTTCATTCAGTACACGAAAGAGCAGATCCGATGCTCAATGAACTCAAAGAAAACCTTAAACCGATAACAGACAGATTGCCAGCACCCGTAAATCGATTTTTAGATTCTGGAGGTTGGTGGCTGGTGATTGGCCTGCTAAGCGTGATCTTTATGCTATGGGCAAGATCGCTTTGGAAAAAAATCAAGCGTGCCTTTAGAAAAGGCAAACTCAACAAGAAAAAGCTACTGCTCTCATCTGAAAAATGGGCGTCTGGAGAACTCTTCGAAGATCTATCGATAATGACTCCCCCGATCAGTAGGCCGGGTAAGAATCGTGTGACCGTGAAAGGAATCCCCTCAAGAATATACCTTATTATCATGGCAAAGGCAGGTGGCGCCGGCCCAGATTTAAGCGAAGAACAATCAGAGGCCATTTTAGACTATGTATTACCAGGGCTTGGCGAAGTTACGAGCCGGGATTACCCAAGAGTAAGAGTATGGGAACCGCAATATAGCCCAGAAGGATTCACCCAGATGTTTAATCAAAATATAAGGGTGCCAGAACCTAAAGGGACAAAATCGAATTGGATAATAGCAAATGGCACAGTGAAAATGGGGCGTGATAAAATTTATCTAGGCATCGCCTTTTTTGCAGATGAGCCAAACCTTGTTCGAAATATTGCAATCAACAATGATCAATGGCTTGATGTTCTCCGCATCGAAACCCTGAATCAATAGTTCTCAACCGACTCCCCATCATTATTAGTGGAATTGCGCCATTTACAAAAAGATTCAACGCTGAAGGAAATCACCCCGCCCATAATAAGACAAACCAGGCTCATAAAATGCCAGCCTGTGATTAGATGCAAAAAAGAAACAATTAGAAGACTTAGCACCGACCCCAACCCCAAAAATGTCAGATCTCTTATATCGGGATTAAATTCTGCAATAAGCTTCTTGATTGAAAATTCTTCATCACCATCAGAAACATCAGTGTGCCCGGACACAACATTTTGAACTTTTCGGCTTGTAGTGGCTGTATTTTCAAAAGCAGGCATGGAGGGAACATAAGGAACCGCAATATATTCCTCATTACGACCTGAAACCGCTTCCTCTTCTGCTGCCAATGAAACACGAAGGGCTTTTGCAGCATGAGTGATTTTTGCAGGCCTGTCTGCAACATTAGGAGAAACCATCTGATCCACCAATGATGCCAACTCTTCTGGGACTTCAGGCACCAGAGAATTGAGGGCGGGAAAAATCCCCGATCCCTCCACTTCAGCAGACAACTTACCTGCTAAAGCACTATAAAGTAATTTCCCAACCCTGAAATTCTCTTCTGCCAAGGTCAAATCTTTTAGCCCAGTAAAGCTTGCCCCACTGCTTACAGGAACAACATTACCTTCAGGAGAGACTTTAACCTCGGTGGCAATCATACCAGGCGAAATAAAAGCAGTGACAACCTTGACTGTTTTTGGCCCCTTGGGTTGGTTTTTATTTGCAGCAAGGATTACATCCGAATTTAAAAGGTTGCCACAAGGAACAGATTTTTCTTGTGCATGTGCTACAGCGACCATGACAATCGCCAAGATTTTTGCAGCATTTTGATGAGGGATTTTACCACGTCTGGCGAGAATCATCTCCAGGCTTTCGCCCTCCAGGAATTCTCGGACAATGTAACTGTGCCCGTTTGATTCACCCTTATCAACCAAGCCTGCAAGGTGCGGGTCCTTTACTTCCAAACCTATTTGCAATTGCCCCTGAAACTTCTTGTTTAAGGATGGGTCTTTTATCACTTCATCTTTGACAAATTGCAGGATAAACAGTTCGCCAAGGGGATTTTGTACTTTCACCCCTCCAGCATAAGCACCACTTTTTATTATTTCGATAACATTGTAATTTCCAATTTTAAGGGCCGACACTTTCCCGGACAAAAGCACCATAGCTTGAAATTCACTTAGAAACTTATTCAACACCAACCATTTAAGAAACATTTTTACATCAGCAGACTCAACCCGGTTTGCTTGAAACCATCGGTGCCTTGCACTTTCAACTTCCCTCGATGAAAGCAATTTCTTTTCTGTAATTAATTGAATTACTTGGTCAACATTCATTTATACACCTAAAATTCATTATTATTGCTTAACGATTAATAGACTATTTTCAGATGTTACAGCATTTCAAAAGCTATTTCACAATAAAAACACTCATACTTATTGCTAAAATCGCAAATTCCTAATATACCTACCCTATTACATTGGGAGATATTTTATGCGTCATGTACTTTCTGCATTAGTTCAAAATCAGCCCGGCGTGCTAGCTCATATCTCTGGCATGCTTGCGTCGCGTGGATTTAATATCGAAAGCCTTGCCGTAGGCGAAACCGAAGATCCAAATCTTTCCAGAATGACTTTTGTTGTTCATGGCACAAATGCTGAACTTGAACAGGTTCGAAAGCAATTAGACAAAGTTGTTACCGCTGTTCGCGTAGACGATATCAGCTCCGAAAATTTCGTCGAGCGGGACTTGATGCTTATAAAAGTCCAAGCTCTTCCAACTCAAAGAGTTGAAATATCTTTGCTCGTCGAAATGTTTCGCGGTAAAGTTGTTGATATAGGAACTGAGACTTTGGTCATTGAAATCAGTGGTCAGGAAACCAAGGTTGTTGCATTCATTGACCTGATGAGACCCTATGGGATAATTGAACTAGCCCGAACTGGCAGAATTGCTTTGGTTCGAGGCAAAGGCAGCAAGGAGGTTAGGAATTAATGAGCAACCAGGAACTGATTCAATCTTCCACCCGAAGCCTTAACCCGGAAATTTCCAACCTTTTAAACACCCTTAAAATGGGCCAAAGAATCAGAGTCACTCTCAAACTTCGGGTCGGGAGCACTGCAACTTGGATGGCCCCCATTGAAGGCACCTTCCGACACTACAACTTCCTCTCAACCGGGATCGCAACCGATCGTATTCCAGAAGATGACATTGTTGTTGTGTGTGTTCATTTCACCAAAGATAATGGCGAACTAAGCAGTTTCACTGTGGACGACGATACAAAAATCGAAAAGCTTTAATTTTATCTGCTTCGCCAAACTTTTTCTTTACCCAAGCCCAATCCCCCCGCTTTTTCTTTGATTAGTTCGTAGAATCGAGGCGCATCACCGGGATAACCAGCGGTTGGCTCAATCCCAGGAACCTGCTCTGCCCAGTATGAATTAAATTGCTTCATCAACCTTTCCCGCATCCATTTTGCAAGCATACTCGCAAGGCCCACCATGGGGTATTTCACATCTGCCTTGGGAAGAATTTTGAAATTCCAGTGCTGATCAGCCCCAAATGATTTGTAATTACTTTCGCTTAAGCCCTCCTGCCCAGCAAGAATCAAACCTTTGTTCAAAATATTCTGCAAAGTAGCGGCATAATTGTTTTTCCCGCCATGCTTATCCACAAATCCAAAAACAGAATCATCCTGCGAAAAGTTTGATTCAAAATGCCTGAAGATGTTTATCATTCCCTTGGATAAGACTGCACCTTTACTATCTTCTTTTTCAACAACTTCGTTGAATGCCAAAGGCGGGAGAATAAAAAACCTACAATCAAAGGAATCGAACCCACCTTCAAGGAAATTCAAACTGTTGATGGAATATAGAGCGGATGGGTCAAAAGTTGGAAGAAAAGTATCTTCTTCAGGTTTAAACCAATTTTCTTGGCTTAAATCACCTATCCCAAAAACGGACTTTTTTTTAAGCCAGTTTCCAAGGGTTTCACTAGTGCTGAAGAATGAAGCTACCGTTTTTTCCAATCCTTCAAGGCCTTCTTTAGCATAAGCTTTTTTAGAATCATCGACCAAGGGTTTTGAATCCTGCTTTTTCTTGGCAGATCTGGAAAGAGTTTTAAAAGATTCAACCCAATCGCCCTCCCCCTTCCATTTCGCCACTACTCCTGCCATCACAAATGGACCTAAATTTGGCCCATATCCAGCCTCATCAATCCCGACCACCCATTGCTGTGTCGCATTCTGAAATTGGCTCATAAATTTCTCGAAGTCTTTCTCAAATATTATAGCTTATTCTATAACACAAGGAGACAAACAATGCTTAGCGAAAACATATTCTTAAAAATCATATCGAAAGCAATTCCTGTAACCGTAATTCATGAAGATAGCGAATGCCTTGCATTTAACGATATAAATCCGCAGGCACCAGTTCATATTCTTATTATCCCGAAAAAAGAAATAAAAACGCATGCTGATTTAAAACCGGAAGATGGTCAACTGATGGGACATCTTCATCTGGTTGCAACCAGGATTGCAAAAGATCTTGGTTTGGAAAAAGGCTATAGGTTGGTCATTAATTGCAAGGAAGCAGGCGGGCAGACCGTACCGCACATTCATATGCATTTGTTGGGCCGCAGAAATCTAAGTTGGCCGCCTGGTTAATTTGCCAATAAAGCCTCGATTTTACCCTGTGCTAAAACACCATCCTTTTCTAAAAGGCATATTGATTCTACAATTTTTTCCTGATAGTGAAGTTCTGTTTTAGAAATGTCATTAATCTCTAAAATATCATCGGGTAAGGCAAAATACTTAATCAAAGGGTCTGAACCAACAAGTTCTCCCTGCTTTAAAAAATAAGCCCTGGAACATGTTCGTATAACTTTTGAACCCGTTTTCGAATCATGCGTGTAGGCAAATTTTCTGGCACAGTCTTCAATAAACTTGGTTTGCATGATGGATTTGCCTTTGTATCCACCGACGGAAATACCACAAATGTCAGCAATTGTAGGCGCCAAATCAACATCTTGAAAATAGCCCATCCGCCTTTGCCCTCCGTTACCCGACTTAGGTTTATAAACCAAAAACGGTAGGTGGGTAAATTCACGGTACAACCATCCAGGCTTTGTGCCAAAAATTCCATGCTGCGAAGTTGCGCTTCCTCTGTCCGAAGTAATAATCACACTAAAATCTTCTTCGCCATATTTTTCCTGAATTGAAGCAATCACTGCACCCAGCATATCATCGACTGCAGCCCAAGCCGCTGCACATCCCGCTGCCAACGCCAGATATGTTTTATCATCACTTGAATCAAAATCCGCATCAGGATTGAGTATTGGAACTGGGAATTCCTCATCTTCCTCAACTTCTTCACGATTAAGGAAATAATCCTGCAACTCTTCCTGAACGGGGTCCAAAAAGTCTTTCCCTGCTTCCCATGGGGGAAGCAATGATGGCACCTCAATCCAAATCAGGGAGTTTTTATCATGCTTATTAAAACCAGAAGATTCAATCATTGCCTGATGGTACACAAGCGGACTAGGAGAATTGGTTGCAATACGGTTTTTAAATGTAAAATTGGAAGAAAAACCTTCGTTGGCAGGGTCTTTTGCGGAACCAATGAATTCAGTGATCCAACCATTATCTTTTAAAGTTTCAGCCCAACATGGCAAATTGGTTGGTAAAAGATGAGGCGTTTGATAATCCCCACCAAGCCATACCTTTCGTATTTCATCCTCTTGATAACTACTGCAATAATAATGATCCAAAACCAAGCTTTGTGCTGCAATGACATTCAAATTTGGCATTTGTGTCCAATTATTGCCATAACAAGGCAAAAATGCTGTATTTGCACCTTTTAAAATAATGATGAAAACTTTCATAATAATCGTTAATAACCACAAGAATAAAAGTTATTTGTAACACCAATCAAAACATACAATTACAATTATAATGGCTTTAAGACCGTATGGTTAAAAGCTTTCTGAAAGGTTAGATTTAAAAGCACATGGATTTCAAACTAACTGGGTTTTATAAACCAATGTAATTTCAATGAAAATAAGACCAATTGCCAACACAATCTTGGGCAATGCTTTATTACGATAGAAACTTGAACCACGGTAATTGACGCAAAAAATTCAAACGAAGGGAAAAGCATTGGTTAAGGACGTATCTATACGCGAGATGATTTTTGACGACCTAAAAGGCATCATCACAGGAAAAGTCCTGATCGACGCACTGTCGATAAAATTGTATTCCTGTGATGCCTCCCCTTTTGAAGTTACACCACTTGCGATTGTAATTCCCAACAACCAAGAAGATGTAAGCGCCTTGATAAAATATGCTTTTGAAAAAAAAATTCCCCTGATCCCAAGAGGTGCAGGAACGGGAACCAGCGGTGCGGCGTTGGGAAATGGCATTGTCATCGATCTTTCCCAAAATTTTAAAAACATCATCACTCTTGAAGATGGAATTATCCACGCTGAATGCGGTGTAACGATCAAACAACTTTCCGATTTTATTGATTCCACTCAATTTAGAATACCTTCCAAGCCTTGGAATGAAGAACGCTCTCTAGGCGGTTGGTTATCCTCGGATGCCACCGGGCCTTTTCTTCTTGCTGACCGTCATCCGAGGCATTATGTCGTTGGTTTAAAAGTTGTATTAGATGACGGCTCGGTTAGCTGGTTTGAATCACCACCCCAGAGAAGCGAACCTGCAAAGGAAAAGGTTTCACGGGCAGAGATCCTGCAGGAGCGCTTTTCGTTTTTTCTAGAAGAAAAAAAAGAAGAACTCCTCTCAACCTTTTCAACTTTGCCCTTCCCCCATGGAAACTACAATTTATGCGAAATAATCAAATCCAAGAATAAAGATTTACATCAAGTTTTTTTGGGAGCAGAAGGGACTTTAGGCATTATACTTGCAGCGAAAATCAGGTTGATCGAAAAACACCAAAACCCACAATGGGGGCTTTATTGTTTTACCACCCTGCAGGAATGTCTGGAGGCATCCCATTACGCTTTGCAGCATTCACCCGACCTTTGCGATATTCTTGAACATCGTTTTTTTAGCCTGGCCAAGGCAGGCGACAACCTTTGCGCAGAATGGATCCATCCAGACACCAACGCTGTTTTACTTTTGTGCTTTTCAGGGGTCAACCAAAACACCTCCTTGGTGGCCTTTGAAAAGTCAATTTCAGCCACAGGCATTACTCCTATCCGATCTTATCAATGCCTAGATGGACAATCACCAAGTCCGTGGAGGCTAAGAGATGTTGCGTTGAAATCACTGGCCCGAGTCAAGGGACCAGAGACATTTCTACAATTTATTGATGATTTGGTTGTGCCCAGAGAAAATCTAGGACTTTTCCTTGAGCAACTCACCACCGTACTAAAAGAGCACGAATCGACCGCAATTTACGCCATTTGCCCCGGTACCGGCCAGGTACAACTGCGAATTCTAGGCACCCCTCAAAAAAGCAAGGAAAGTGCGAGACTTTGGTCATTGGCTGATAAAGTTTACGGGTTGGTGCAAGATTTTGACGGTGCTTTATCTTGTCAAGAGGCACTAGGTTTATCGCGTTTACCTTGGCAGACAAAAATGTCTGCAGGAGTATTACCTTCCCTTCTAAAAATAAAAGAATTGTTCGACCCTTATTCCCAGTTCAACCCTGGTAAGGTTGTGGGCACATCTTCAGAAATCCCAATATGGCCTTTTCGCAATCTGGGTGACCTTGAAAATCAACCAGATCAAAACAAAGATACTGCAACCACCATACAGCCCATTCTAAAATGGAAAGATAACTCCCCCTTACTTGAGTCTTCGCATTGCAATGGTTGTGGGCTATGTAGAACTCAAAGTAGTGCAAAAAGAATGTGCCCCACGAACCGGGTTATCAAAAACGAACATGCCACACCCAGAGCCAAGGCAAATCTTGCTAGAATGCTTTTGGGATCACCAAAAGACCAACAGTTGTTTAGCTCCGAAGAAATGCGGGATGTTTCTGATTTATGCATCAACTGCAGAATGTGCGCAATTGAATGCCCTTCACATGTTGATATTCCAGGCTTAATGTTGGAGGCTAAGGTTGCCAATGTTGAAATGCATTCCATTGAGAGATCTGATTGGGTTCTATCTCGCACCGAAATTTTTTCATCTTTGGGCAGCATGCTTGCACCTCTGTCAAACTTGATGTTGGGAAATATCTTTTCAAGATGGGTGATCGAAAAACTGTTTGGAATTTCGCGATCAAGAAAACTTCCGCCTTTTGCCCGAACTAATTTCATTAAAAGGGCCAAGAAAAAAGGCTGGACCAAGAAACCCTCTCCTGCAAAACCGAAAGTCGCTTATTTTGTTGATATCTTTGCTAATTACCATGATCCTTCCGTTGGCGAAGCCATTGTGGCAATCCTTCATCATAACGGAATCGAAGTTCATGTTCCTGAAGGCCAGGTTGGATGTGGAATGGCTCCTCTGGCCCAGGGAGATGTCGATTATGCAAGGGCAACTTTAAGGCAGAATGTTCGAATTTTTGCCGATTTAGCTCGTGAAGGCTACCCCATAATTTGTTCAGAACCAACTGCTGCTCTTTTTTTCAAACAGGATGCTGGGCGACTTTTAGAAGATCCTGACATCGATCTGGTTGCAAGCAAGGTCGAAGAATTTACCAGCTTTCTTTGGAACCTTCATGAACAGGGATTACTTAAAACCGATTTCTCCCCTATCAATTTAAAAGTTGGGCAACACATTCCATGCCATCTCAAGGCTTTGGGCCAACCTCTTGTTACCGCCCAACTTCTTGGATTAATTCCCCAACTTCATCTTGAAGCCTTAACCGATTCTTGTTCAGGAATGGCTGGAACTTACGGGCTTAAGACTGCCAATTTAAGCCTTTCCAAGGCTATTGGCCAGCCTATGCTTAACCATCTTGAACATTCAAATTTGGTCTTGGGAACAACCGAGTGCAGTGCCTGTAGAATTCAAATGGAAGATGTTGGAACCAAACAAACCTTGCACCCTGCACAATTACTGGCACTTTCCTACGGTTTAATGCCCGGCTTGTCGAAAATGGTAACCAAACAGGGGGGAAGGAATTTCCAATGATTAAAATTTCTGTTGTTTTCTTTGCGGGTGCGCGAGATATAGTAGGCCGCAATCGCCTGGAAATAGAAATCCCCCCACAGACCAACATCGCAGAACTGCGCGAGATATTAATTGTGAAATTTCCGCGGCTTGAAGATCTGGCACGAAGGGCCGCATTTGCTGTAAACGAAATCTTTGTGCTTACCGATACTCTACTTGTTGAAAACGATGAAGTAGCATTTTTACCAGCGGTTAGTGGTGGATAGGGTTTAATAATCATGCGAATCAAATTAACTAATGAGCCAATAGTGCACCACGACATGGTTGAAAATTGTCGATGCAAGTCGGCTGGAGCAATCGTACTTTTTCTAGGCACTGTTAGAGAAATCACAGGAAATGAACAGACTTTGTCTCTGGAATATGAAGCTTTTGCACCACTTGCTGAAAAAACGTTAATTGAAATAGCTGAGCAGGCTAAATCCAAGTGGGGCATTCAAAAACTCGAAATTATTCACCGATTGGGAATTCTGCAACCAGGTGAAACAAGTATTGCGGTTTGTGTTAGTACCCCCCATCGTGCAGATGCTTTTGCAGCGTGTCAGCAAATTATGGATAAGATAAAGGAAGTGGTGCCAATTTGGAAAAAGGAAACCAGCCCCAAAGGTGTATCCAACTGGATTCACCCTAAAATTTAACCCGCACAATCCATGAACTTTGGAAAATAATGAAGCCGTTACCAATACAAGAATCTCTCGTAAAAAACGATCCTGCTAAAGTTGAAACTAGCTCGGGAAATCTAGTAGACACTTTTGGACGGGTCCACAACAATCTTCGTATCAGTGTTACAGACCGCTGTAATTTACGATGCGTTTATTGCATGCCTGAAGATGTTCAGTTTCTTAATAGCAAGGAACTGCTATCCTTTGAAGAAATCAGCGCTTTTGTAAAAATCGCAGTTACAAAGGGCATCAACAAGGTCAGATTAACAGGCGGAGAACCTCTCTTACGCAGAGATCTTTCGACTCTGGTGGGTTTTCTATCGCAAATCAAAGAAATTAAGGACCTAAGCCTTACCACTAACGGAATGTTGCTAAAGAGCCAGGCTGTAGCTTTAAAACAGGCGGGTTTAAACCGTATCACCATTAGCCTTGACACCTTGGTTCCAGAGCGTTTCTTGGATTTATGCAAAAGGGATGGGCTGTCGCAAACACTTGAAGGCATCGAGGCCGGCATAATGGCCGGATTTCAAAGCATTAAATTAAATACCGTAAGCATCAAGGGCACTAATGACGACGAAGTAGTAAGTCTGGCAAAATTTGCCCGCGAGAAACAAATAGAAATCCGATTCATTGAATATATGCCTATTGGGGCCAACCCTTGGGAAAAGGCCAAAGTTATGCTGGCCCACGAAATCCTAGATAAAATCGATAAAGAGGTGGGCGCATTGGTGCCGGCCACCAATTATGACCCAAATGCGCCTGCAATGGAGTTTGATTATGCAGATGGCAAAGGAAAAGTTGGAATTATAGCCTCAGTATCCAAACCCTTCTGCCAAAGTTGCAATCGGATTCGAATAACTGCTGAAGGAAAGTTGCGTAACTGCCTGTTTGCCCTTGAAGAAATAGACTTAAAGCCATTTCTAAGGCCAGAAATTAACGAACATGAAATTTCAAGGTTGTTAGAAACCAATGTTGTTTCTAAATGGGCAGGCCACCAGTTTAATTCAAAAGAATTTATAAAACCTCTAAGAACCATGCATGCAATCGGAGGCTAAATCTAACGCCTCTGCCAAGATGATTCAGCAAGAGTTTTGTCCCATGTTGTTTCCATGTAAGACTTTACTTCTGCCAAGGGTTCTACTTCCTTAACTTGGTCAGGTTCAACTCTGAAGTCGGCTTCGGAAGGTGTCGCAGCAAGGTCAAACCATTGGATTTCGTTTTCCGCCATACTGCCCAATCCCAACCACTCCACAACTTCAATTTCATCGCGCCCAACCACGGTAACAACCGAGGTGGGAGTACCGTCAAAAAAATGAACCCTGCCGGAATTATCCTGCTTATGAAGATAAAAGCGACGAACCCTATGACCAGGAATTCGGGTAAGAGGATCGTCCTTGCCTTTAAGAGGGAAGAACTTCATATCAATCATTTTTTCATTGCAACCTTGCAAGTACTTACCCAAACCAAGCAAACGCTGGCCATGCTTACAAAGTGCATCAATTGCCAATTCAGCAGGAGTTCCATCCGGCCATAAAATTTTATAACCTTCGAACGGAATCTTCTCTTCCAAACGGTCTTTGGAAGGGTCTCTGCGAAACATTAGGGTAAGCGTTCTCGCCATCCACATCTCTCAACTTAGACATAAAGGATCAGTTTAAAACCGTCTCTAAACTGAATCTTGATTGCTAAAGCTTAACAAAAAAAATAAATGCATGTAAACAAATAATCTTTACATTAAATCAAATAGCACAACAAGATACGCAAATTTTATGGTGTATAAAACAAATGACTAGTAAAATCCCTTTTAAATACCAGAAGTTTTGGTCATTTGTACACTACAGCTAGAATAGGGTAGGTTGAGAAGAATCGCCATCCTCTTGAATTTCTTTCACCGGGGCTTCTTTTCCTAGAAGGTTATATGACTTGCTTGTAGCAATACGACCTCGGGGAGTTCTAATCGTGAATTGCTCTCTAAGCAGATATGGTTCGATTTCATCGCTAAGGGTATCGACCGGAAGATTCATGGTAGCGCTCAAGGCTTCGATACCTACAGGGCCCCCTGCAAAAACACCAATTAGGGTTTCCAAGTACCTGCGATCTTGTCTATCTAGCCCCGCTCGGTCAACTTCTGCCATTGTCAAGGCGGTCTTGGCGATCGCTAAATCAATACTTCCGTTTCCTTCGCTTGCAGCAAAATGCCTGGTCCACCACAATCTAGCATTAGCAATTCTTGGGGTACCACGACTGCGAATAGCGATTTCTTGGGCCGCATCTACAGACATAGGGGTGTTTAACTTCTTGGCATTGATCATTAAAATTTCCGCAAGTTCTTCCGGAGAGTAAAACTCTAGATGCTCGTGCATTTTAAAGCGATCCCTCAAAGGGCTTGAAAGCATCCCACTACGCGTGGTTGCACCGATTAAAGTAAAACGCTTCAATTTCAGGCTGATCGTTCTGGCATTCATCCCCTCGCCCAAAACAATATCCACCCTAAAATCTTCCATTGCAGGATAAATAAACTCTTCAACCGTTTTGGGAAGACGATGAATTTCATCAATAAAAAGAATCGATCCCTCTTCCAAATTTGTTAAGAAAGGAAGAAGATCTGCAGGTTTCGTTAAAGCAGGCCCAGAGGTCATCTGTAAAGCGGTGCCCATTTCGTTTGGCAGAACAGTTGCAAAGGTGGTCTTTCCCAAACCCGGTGGCCCATCAAAAAGCATGTGGGAAAGTGGTTCCTTCAACTTCTTACATGCATTCAAAACTATTTGTAATCTCTTTACCACAGCCTTTTGACCGATCACCTCTCTTAACCAACGGGGGCGCAAAGCCGAGTCATGTTCTTTCGGGTCATTAGAAGCATCAGGTTGAAGAATTGGTTGACGAGCCATGGTGTAATCTTTCAATTCTTAATCAGGAACCTTTGAACACAGCGTTGATTGCCTCTTCTACAGAGACAGGAACCTTGCCCGATGCAATTAATTTATCGATTCGTAGTCTGGCTTCGGAAGGGCCCAGACCAAGGGCCATCAAAGCGTTAAATACATCTGCAAAAATCTTATCATTGCCCATATCAGGGCCATCAGATACAGCTTTCAACCCAGAATGGGTCAAAGCAAAGGTAGCAACTTTTTTCCTTAGCCCAGCGACAATTTTTTCCGCCATCGCAGGCCCTATTCCCGGCAAGGTCGTCAACCATTTGGTATCAGAACGCTGGATGGCATCCGCAATCTGATTGACAGGCATGGCAATAACCCGGATGGCTTTCCGGACTCCAATGCCATCCACCGTGCAAATGAGTTCAAAAAAGCTCATGTCAGATTCATGAAGAAAACCCAGTAATCTTGGGATCATTCGACCTTGCTGAACGGGATTACCCTCAAAAAAGTGAAGAGTATAAAGAGATATTTCCTGACCTATGCGATCTTGAATCTGCCTGCGAACCAATTCAGTCACCAAAACTTGATATTCAAAGGCCCCCACCTGAATTCGGGCATCATCTTCCTCTACCTTATTCAAGATGCCGGTGATCTTGGTAATCATAAAAGCTCCGGCTTTTCTAAAGATATTGCATGTATGTGGGTAAGGCCGATAGCCATGGCATCTGCAACATCTGGTGGCTCAGGCAAAGCAGCAAGCCCTAATTCACGTTGAATGGCCCATTGCACTTGTAACTTCCCTGCCCTGCCACTGCCTGTCAATGATTTTTTAACAAGGGTAGGATTATAACTAGTGACAGACATTTTATATTGTGCCGCAGCAAGCAGGATCACCCCCCTGGCATGGGCCATTAAAATAGAGGTGCGGGGATGTTTATAATGAGAAAACAATTGTTCAACTGCCATGGACTGTGGCTTAAATTGCTCAATGATTTCCATCAAGCTTTCATATAGGGAGGCAATACGAACATGGAGCAATTTGCTACCCGAATCTTTGGTGGAGATGATACCAGCTTCAAGCAGCTTGGCACCTTGGGCGCTTTTCTCCAGTACCGAGTAACCAGTAACCTGCAACCCAGGATCAATACCCAAAACCCTTTTAAAGGCCTGGGGTTGCAGTTCCCGGATATTTGATGAAGCAATCGCCATAAATTCTTCCATGAAAAGCCATTGAAAGGCTTATTAAGGCCCGACACGCCAGCCGGTTTCTCCCGGCCTGTCTTCCAAAGTAATGTTTAACTCGGCCAGCCTTTTACGAACCTGATCAGCCAATGCAAAATTCTTAGCCTTCCTGGCTTCTGCCCGAATATCGATCAGGAGGGTCATCACCCCATCCATCAATTGATTATTACCTTGCGTAGTTGCGTTCTCCTGTGGTTCAAGGAAAAGCCCCAGAATCTGGGTTATTTCTTTAAAAACAGCAACAGCAGCAAGGAACTCAGCTTTAGCTTCTGGACTGGCCTCAGGGGTTTCAATCTTTGATTGATCTGCGAAGCGATTAAGAGCATTCAGAAAATCATGCAAAATGCCAAGTGCACCACCAGAGTTAAAGTCATCAGAAAATGCTTCGAGAAAAGAATCACGAAGCTTGTAAATATCGCCCAGGAAAACCGAAATCCCCTTTGGCGCAGGCTGATGCTTTATTTTGCTAATAACCTGATAAAAAGTATTACCACTGATTCGTTTAACCCGGTCAAAGAACCGATAAAACGATTCGAGTGATCTTCGGAGTTCGAGCAAGCGATCTTCACTATATTCAATGGGGCTGCGATAATGCGATGATAAAAGAAGATACCTGAGGGTTTCGGGCTGATGCTTTTTCAACAATTCGGTAACTACTATCTCGTTACCTTCGCTCTTTGACATTTTCTTATCGCCCGTCTTCATCAACCCATTATGAAGCCAGTAGCGGGCAAAAGTCTTTCCTGTGAAGGATTCAGATTGTGCCAGTTCGTTTTCATGGTGGGGAAATTGCAAATCCAACCCCCCGCCATGCATATCAAATGATTCACCCAATAATTTCATACTCATCGCCGAGCATTCGATGTGCCAACCAGGCCTTCCCGGGCCCCAAGGACTATCCCACATCGGCTCTCCAGGCTTGGCACCTTTCCACAACGCAAAATCACCGGGGTTCCGTTTACGCTCATTTATTTCAATCCGGGCCCCCGCCTCAAGTTGCTCAGGATCTCGGTTGCAAAGTTTTCCATAATCTTCATCTTTGGAAACATCAAAATAAACATCCCCAGTCGATGCGTAAGCATAATCCTTTTCGATCAAGCCATTGATCATCGATTGAATTTCACCAATGTAATGGGTGGCTCTTGGAAAATGATCAATACCAGTAACTTGTAGTTTCTTAAGATTGGCAAGATAATCTGCGGTCACTCTTTCTGCGAGTTCAGTTACCGTCGTATTTTGCTTTTTTGATTCTACGATCAGCTTGTCATCAACATCGGTGATGTTAACAACAAAGTTTACCTGATAATCAAGATAAGAAAGATAGCGCTTGATGGTATCAAAGATGACAGGACCAACCATATGACCTACATGGCTTGGTTTGTAAACCGTGGGGCCACAAACATACATGCCAACCTTCCCGGGCTGCAAAGTCTGAAAATCCTCTTTTTGGCGTGTTAGTGTATTGTAAACTTTAATCTGCATGCATAATCCTTTACTTAACGAACTGTTCCAATCTAGGAACGACCCAAAAGAACCACCACCTGGCAACTCATTGCCTCGGCTCTTCCAATAAAACCGACTTTTTCACCGGTCTTAGCCTTAACATTCACACACGAAACATCCAACGAAAGCAACCGGGCCAGATTACCCCTGATACGGGATTTCACCATTCCCAATTTTGGCTCCTGTGCAAAAATAATGACATCTACATTAATAAGATGCCAGCCCAGAGTTGCAATTCGAGCCAGTGAATGTTGCAGAAAGATGGAAGAATCAACATCTTTATTGGCAGAATCGGTATCAGGGAAGGCATCGCCAATATCCCCAAGCCCGGCAGCCCCAAGTATCGCATCAGTAAGGGCATGCAACACAATATCTGCATCACTATGGCCCGATAATCCACGCGGGTAATCAATTAATATACCGCCTAGAATAAGCTTTCTTCCTGCTTCAAGCCTGTGTGTATCGTGGCCGATTCCAACCCGATTCATCCTGGGGCTCTCCATCCTTGTTTAATTATCAAAAGGCACGCCTACTGCAAAACTTTCAAAGCGCATCATGTGTTTGTTGAAGGTCAGGGTGATTTCACCGATGGGGCCATTACGCTGTTTCCCAATGATCACTTCAGTTAAACCTTCGTGCTGGCCGGGTTCAAATCTTTCGGGCCGGTGCAAAAGCATTACAGTATCTGCATCTTGTTCGATGCTACCCGATTCACGCAAGTCAGAAAGCCTGGGCTTATGATCTTGCCGGTCTTCAGAGGAACGATTCACCTGGGCCAATGCCACAACAGGAATGGAAAGTTCCCGTGCCAGCCCTTTTAACCTTCGGCTTATTTGCGCAACCTGCTCCTGTCTGGGATCCCTACGATTTTCGGGCTCAATCAACTGTAAATAATCGATCACCACCATTTTTAGATCATTTCTTAACTTTAAACGCCTTGCATTAGCAGCAATTCGAAGCATCCCCTGGCCAGGCGAGTCATCAATAAAAATCTTGGCGTTTCGCATCACGCCGCTAGCCGCAATCAACCTTTCCATATCTTCAGCATTCATCAAACCTTTTCGCAATTTCTGGGCATCAAC
This sequence comes from Planctomycetota bacterium, assembly GCA_009920765.1. Taxonomy (GTDB): domain Bacteria; phylum Planctomycetota; class Planctomycetia; order Gemmatales; family Gemmataceae; genus UBA969. Next base: position 66,703 of record RFZJ01000001.1, read on the forward strand.
TCGCGCATGGGAGCATAAAAGCCTCTCCACGATTTCCACACGCGATTGTTCCAGTGAACAAAACAAAACCGCCATTTTCTCGTCTACCGCAATATTCCGAATCAAGTTCAATGCAAATGCGGTTTTTCCCACAGATGGGCGGGCTGCTATGATTATCATTTCACTATTTTGAAACCCTGCAGTGACTTCGTCCAAGTCTGGGTAACCACTGCTTATTCCACTTATCGAAGAACCAACACGTGTCTGACGCTGGTCAATGCGGTCAAAAGTTTCTTCCAGTATTTTATCCATGCCATAGACACGACCTGTTACCCCGCGTTCTGCAACATCAAGCATTTTTCCCGTGGCTTGATGCAGCAATTCGTCAGCAGGGCTAACTTGGTCATAAGCATCCCGAAGAATTTCATTACCAACATTAATTAGAGATCTGACAATCGAGCGATCCCGCACAATATGTGCGTAATGAACAGCATTGGCAGCAGTAGGTGCAGCATCCCACAGTTCGGCCAAGGCGCCATAGCCTCCAACATCATCTATTTGATTAGCTTGTTTAAGTGCTTCGGTAAGAACTACCAAATCTACCGGTTTGCCTGCCTCATAGAGGGCAAGCATAGCCTTGTAAATTTTTTGATGGGCATCGGAATAGAAGTTATCAACACTGAGAATTTGAACGACATCGCCAATGACATCGTTGCTTCTGAACATACTACCGAGAACAGAACGCTCAGAGTCGAGGCTTTGGGGCAAAAGTCGCCCCGCACCCGAACTTTCATAATTGGCAGAAGCCATGGGAACCCTCCCGGCAAGTGACTTCCCGGGAAGAAAAGCGCCCCGGTCAATGAGGGCTAATCTAAACTACTTTCCGGGTATAACAGCAACCGTAAGTTCTGTTTCAATTTCGTAACCAAGATTCAGCTTAACAGCATAGATGCCGGTTTCTTTAATGGCACCTTCAAGCCGAATCATCTCTTCCTCAATCATGAGATTCTTCGCTTTGAGGGCCTTTAAAATTTCCGCCGCACCAACAGATCCGTAAAGATGACCTTCTTCGTTAACCCTGGATTCAATATTCACGCCGCCGAGGCGAACAATTTGCTCTGCCATGGCTTTGAGGTCAGCGTGACGGGCATCTCGAGCTTGTTGAAGCTTGACTTTGAATCGGTCAAGGAGACGCAAATTATGTTGGGAAGGGGCAGTCGCAAGGCCTCTAGGCAAAAGGAAATTTCTGCCATAGCCATGTCTAACTTCCACAACTTCACCTTGTTTGCCAACATGAAGCACATCCTGAGTAAGGACCAGCAGCATTCCGCCGGATTTACCTTTGATAACTTGTGCTCTTTTTCGTTTATTGTTTTCCATGGTAGTATTCACCTTTTTTACTCCCTAAGCCCCTCAATTTAGAAGGGAAGTTCTTCATCTTCACGAGGAGCAGGGCGATTGCCGCCTTCTTCTGCAAAATCCTCAGCACCAAAATCATAAGCGTCACCGCCAGAGGATGCACCACCTTTACGGGGTGAACCTTTGGACTCGCGTCCACCACCATCGTCTGAACCTCCTCGGCCATCGAGCATTTGCAAACTATCAACTACAATTTTAAGAGCTTGCCTTTTCTCGCCTGCTTGAGAAGTCCATTGTTCTAGAACTATATGACCTTCAAGGTAGCATTGCTTGCCTTTAGTCATCATTTGTTCAACACGGTCAGCAAGTTTTCCGTAATCACCTCGATTGAAAGCCTGACAATCTAGAAAAACCGGCTCATCAACCCACTCACCGCCTTTTTTTGTGCGATTATTAACCGCAAAACCAAACTTGGCAACTTTACCACCATTACTAAAAGTCCGAATCTCAGGATCCCGAGTCAATCTGCCAATAAGCATTACTTTGTTGAGGTTCGCCATGGTGTAAGTGCTCCTGTGAAATTAACGGTACTTTTTGCCTAATCAAAGCTCGATACAAATTAAAATAGAAATTTAAAAAATCAAGCTTAGCAGGAGAATGTACGATAAAAACACTTGTTAATCTTTGCTGTCATAGCGACGACCACCGCCACCACCACCACGACGAGGACTCCGTTCTTCTTCTTGGAAATAATCTTCCCCTGTGGGATCTTGTTGAACCGTTTGCAATGCCACTGGCCTGTCTTCACGAGCCAAAGAAACCATCACATCAACAAGTTTAGGATCAATTTTAAGGAAAAGAAAACGAAGAATGTTTTCATTTAAAAGACAATCATGTTCAATTGCAGCTAAATTTGGACCTTCTACTTTAATATATAGCAAATAATAAAGGGCCTTTTTCTGCCCCTTCACACTATAAGCCAATTTACGATCATCCCATGGGCGAGAGATCAATACTTCTGCCTTGTGTTTTTCAAGGATGGCATGAATCTGGTTGGATAACTCTGTGGTATTACCTGCGACCTTGTTGGTGTCGAGCAAAAACATGCATTCATAAACATTCACATTCACAGCCATGATTTACACCCTATCCTTGATAAAAATACTACAACACTTTTATTACTTTACTGGGCCATTAAATCGATTCATACAATTATGAATCCCATCCTTAACCCAGCTCCAAACCGCATCAACAGCATCATCAACCATCATTTTTACTTCGGCCATTTCGTGAGTTCTGAATTTGCCCAAAACATAGCCTGCCAAATTCGCTTCACTCGGACCGCCAACGCCAAGCCTTACTCTGGGGTAAATCGTACTCCCCAGTTTACTTTGTATGTCTCGAAGGCCATTATGCCCACCATGACCCCCTTCAGGCCGAATTCGAATTTTACCCAAAGGCAAATTCACATCGTCACAAAGCACCAGCAAATCAACAAAATCAACCCTGTAAAACCCCAGTATCTCTGACACGCATGAGCCACTAAGATTCATGTATGTCATGGGCTTTACAAGTAAAATCTTCTGCTCGCCCTTGGCTACCTGACAGACTGCACCATGAAACTTTAAAGCAAACTTCCCATCGCCATCCGTCTTTGCAATCTTGTCAATAACCTCAAAACCTACGTTATGGCGGGTACCATCATAATCAACACCAGGGTTACCCAAACCCACAACCACCTTCATAAGACTGCCCTTTTGTTAAATTCAAAAGGCCATAAATTACTCTTCTTCTTCAGCTACAGGCTTGGGTTTCTTAATAACCTCTGGTTCGGTAGCGGCACCAAGTTCTGGAGGAACCGTGGAAGCCACTTCAGCTTTAGCTGAAACAATATGCACAACAACTGCATCCTCATCTGCGAGGAATTTAACCCCCTCAGGAGCAACCAGTTCCTTAACATGAATGACGCCACCCACCTGCAATTCACTCACATTGACGCGAATTACATCGGGAATATTTAAAACCAAACACTCAATGTGAATGGAATGCATGGGCATATCAAGAACACCGCCAGACAAAAGACCTGGCGCAGTTCCTTTTAATTCAAGCGAAACGGTGATGTGAATTTTTTCGTCAGCACTAACGCGTGAAAAATCGACATGGATCACATCATTTCCAAGAAAATCCCACTGTACATCGCGGATAAGCGCTTTTTCTACTTTGCCATCAGTTTCGAGATCTACAAGACGAACACCATGCTTAACAATTTTAATTAATTCAGCATGGCTTGCTGAAAGGCTTATGGCACTTTCTTTATGACCATAGACAACACACGGAACCAATCCGGTTTTTCTAAGCTTTTTAGAAGCTTTTGAGCCTTGTTCTTTGCGACTTTGTGCCTTAACTTTTACAACTTGAACCATGACATTTATACCTGAAAAAAAATAAAGGAACCTACCACTGCTGGGAAGTTCTCTCGAATGTCTCAATGCAGAAAAGATATTATCGTAAACAGAGGGGCAAGGAGCAATAGGCTAAAGAAAAAAACCTCAATTTAACTAGAATTTATGCAGCTTTTTTGAGGCTTCTTGATCGATCTTGATTCGGTAATACCAGCACGCCAGCAAGTCTGCTACCGGAATCTTCTATTCTTCCAAGTATTTCTTCGACCGTGGCGGAACCCGATTTGCTTGCAGGCACCAAAAGGCAAATTCCATCACACTCCCGAGCAAGACCCAGCGAACCTGATTCTTCAGACCAAATTCCACCATCTATAAGAATCAGTCGATGCTGCTTCCTTAAAGTACGAACCAACCCCCTAGGTGAACGGGCGATCAGTCGTGGTCCGTTTTTTACTCCGCCACTTCGAGTTCCTGCTGTCACAACTTTTAGTCCTGGAATGCCAGAATCCTGCAAACAATCTTCAAGTTCCGCTTTGCCTGATACAACATCCTGCCAACCCGGTGATTCCTGCAATCCAAGCCAACGCTGTAAATTTCCTGCGTTCTCCCTAGCTTCCACCAGCACCACTTCGCCACACAAAGCAGCTTCTTTTGCTAGCTTAAGTACTGAATCTGCAATTTGCACCGAGGGAGGAGTCACAAATAACAATGTCCCCTCTTGCTTGGTAGGAAATTCCGCAATCAAACTTTTCATCAAGTCTGCGTAACACCCACCTTCATCTTCCAAAACTTCACTCTTAACAGTTGGCAAAGCGGCCGAAACGGATGGCGCAATACTTGCAATCTCTGGTTCTGTATTCCTTAATTTTAAAGTCGGATTTTCTACCACTGGATTTGCAGCTACAACATCTGGTGAACCAACAAGGAAACCTTTAGGCCCAACCTCGATAAAAGAAAACCCTTCGTTTGAATTATTAACTTGGTTCTGCCCGGAGGCGGACTCCTGAACTGGTGAAGATGCCGGGGCAACTTCATTTTTTTTTGTTTTGCGACCAGTCTTGGCTTTAGACCCCGAACCAAGCGCATCGAACATTCTTGCCATCCTTAAAAACCTCCGTTTAGACAGTTGCCTAATCCTAGCTAGGCAGTCCAGCCTAATTCACCATGATTTAATAATCGGACTTCTGGGCCCTGCACTCGATCGATGTTTTGCAATAGATCAAATTCTTTATTCTCGCGAACCTGAAGCCATGGGCGCTTAAGCAATTCAATTGCGATTTGCACATGCTCCAAATCGAGTTTGTTTTGCCCTGACTGAGATACTTGCTGGTGCGATAGTTCGCCCACTTGATTTAGTATGCGTGGAATACCGCAACTAAAAGAAACGAGCTTTTCTAGGGCGCTTTCAGTAAAATAGCTTGGCATTTTTTTGGCAAGTCTGGCATGATGGATCAAATAATCAGCAGCTTCATATTTACCCAAAGGCACTAGGGTGGGGCAAACTGTAATGCGTTGTTTAAAAGATTCAAAGTAAGGTTTTTTTAGGGTTTCGAGGATATCTGGCTGAGACAATAGCAATACTTGAGCCGCCCTGCCCGCACCCGTTTCGAGATTTCCGATCAACCGATATTCTTCCAGCAAATCTGGGTGCAAAAGGTGCGCTTCATCTTGAATGATCAGAGCGGGGCCATTCTCTGCAAAAGATTCGTAAAGTTTTTCAGTAAGATCCATTCGCAATTCTTGAGCAGTCTGTTTCAGGCTGGAAAATCCAAGGTCAAAAAGAATCCCTTGCAACAAACCAAGCGTGTTATCAAATCTGGCATGGGGAAGAAAAGCCACTGCTTTATCAAAAGCGCAAAAGGTTCACCATGTTCCAACGCTTTAACAAGCCCCGCCAACGCAACTTCGTGAACCGTTGATGGGTAATAGCACGAAGAATTTGGGGTGTTGGGGAAAAATCTGCCTGAGGTATCATTATTCAGGCCAACCATAAACAATAACTCTCCTTAGTTTCATGATTCCATTCAAGAAACCAAAGGAATTATCGGCACAAATCACCCCTGACTTAATAAAAGTTGGGTTTTACGCCTTTATCTTTCTTGCCCTAAATCAAGATTTTAAAATGGTTTACGGTAACGCACATGATGTATTGGCTTACCTTGCGCCACGAATTTTCTCTCAAAGTTGGTAAGGTGGCCATCCACAAGAGAATCTGGGCTATCTTCACCCCATGGTTCACCCACAAGTGAAGGGAGTTTTTCAGAAAAAAGCGCAGTTATTTCCTGAAAGTACTCTTCAACATCTGTGGCGATATTTATCCACCCGCCAGGCATAAGGACTGGAGGCAAAGATTGCACAAAGTCAGCATCAAAAAGCCTCCGCTTATGATGTCTTTTTTTCCACCAAGGATCCGGAAAGAAGATATTCACCGCTTTAAGCGAACCAGGCATGATGGACTTTGATACCACTTGTTTTGCATCAGCGCAGCAAACTTTTACATTGTTTAATTTTCGTTTTACCAACCGGGTGGCGGTATATAGTTGGTACTTCCGAATAATTTCGATGCCAAAATAATTGATATGAGGGTTAACTTGAGTAGCGTTTAGCAAGAACCAACCTTTCCCGAACCCTATTTCCATTTCAACAGGGTTGGAGTTACCGAAGAGGGTAAGCCAATTAAATGTTTCGGGAGGTTCTGGAACATTGGTAGTACATGGCGCAAGTTCCTCAAGAGAAAGTCGTATGGGTTTTCGCACTTTTACACCAAAAAGAAATGGCTCAGCTTCCGGGGTTCATGCTTATGGGACCACCAATAACTTCACAATGAAAAGCCATGGTTGAACCTACAAAACCTTGGACACTAAAAATGGTTTGCCTACGATTCATTTTAATTGATTTACCCACTAAAACAAGCTTATCACCTGGTTTAACAATAGAGCGGAATCGAACATTTTCCAACCCTAAAAACCCAATGAAATCCCCCTGCAAGAACCCTTGACTCACTGCATAGTAGGAGCATAATTGCGCTGCGGACTCGCACATGATTACACCGGGAAGAATAGGGTAACCCGGCATATGACCTCGAACCCAAAACTCATCATTACCCACATTCTTAAATCCAACGATAATCTGTTTTTCGAGGTCGATCAGCAATATCCCATCCAAATGCTCCATTTCGAAACGCTGGGGATTCGCCTTACGGATTTCTTCCTGACTTATTACAACTTTGTTTAAGTCCAGGGTTGTATGATCAAAAATAGCTTCAGGAGGCATAATTAAAACCTAGCCTAGGGAAAACAATAAATCGTATCGTTTATAATACGGAATTTACGAGTGCAAGTAGCAAAACTAATTCATCATTTATTAGTTAATTTAAAGTTATAACAATGACGAGACGGAACGAGGGCTTTTTGTGGAACAGTTTCATGTGATAGGGGCGGGCGGAATCGGACTGGCTATTGCCACCAGCCTTTATAAAGCAGGCAAACAGGTCCTTCTCATTGAGAACAACCCTGAAAAAATCGCCTTTTGTAAAGCCCATGGCGTCATCCTTGACAGCCAATCATTCCCTATTAACATCGATTCTTTTGAGAACTGGACCCCCTCACCTAATGTAGTCAATATTCTTTGCGTCAAATGCTACAATAATAGCGAAATATTAAAAAGAACCCACACTCACCCCCTGCTTTTTCCGATCCAAAATGGCTTTGACGAACGCTTACTTTCCCAACCTTTGCTGGGAGAGGGAATTGCATCCTTTATTTCCGAATGTGCGCCTAAAAAAACCGTTGCATCAATTACCCGAGGTGGAAAACTTCATTTGGGCCCTACTCAGGCTTGGGCAAACATGCCCCTCCTTTTTGAATTAAAAACCGCTTTAAAACATGGTGGGCTTGATGCGCATTTGGTTAAATGGATTTTGCCTTTCAAAAACACAAAGTTGATGTATAACGCTGCAATCAGCCCTTTGACCAGTGCGGGAGGACTCGAAAACGCAGCACTTTTAAAACCCGGCAAACTTCGGACCTTGTTCTTTAAGTTCTTGCTTGAAAACCATGCAATTTTAAAAGCATCTTACCAACCCATGGGCACCATCGGACCGTTTCATCCTGACAATGTTGCTTGGTTACTAAACCACAAATGGGTAGGCGAAAGCATGGCACCCTTTTTCAGACCTTCTCTAAAAAAAACCTACTGCTCCATGTTTCACGATGTTGTTAAAGGAGCAACAGAAATCGAAAATTACAATGGCTATCTTTCCCGCCTTGCCAAATCTTCCAACTCGCCCAGCCCCTTAAACGACTTGGCCCTAAAAGTTATCACCCAAATGACCTCAGAGCGTTGTAAAGGCAACCTCCACTGGCTAAATACAATTCTTAACGCATTCTAGCTTTCATTTAACACTTTTAAAATAAATCCATCTCGACTTGGCAGGACGATTTCATTTATTCTTCCAACTTATTGCCTTATTTTGCTTGGGAGAAACTTAATCATGCCGACCGATTCTACAATCAAAGCTACCGCCAAGGAAAAAATTAAAGGGTGGATTAAGATGGCCATCGGAACCGCGGGCGGCTTACTGTCGGGCGCCATCGTCATGTATGTCACCCCCTTGGTCGATAAGGTAGTTAGGCCATCGAAACCATTGGCTAATTTTTCTCATGAAAAAGATGGTCTGAAAATCCGATTCCAAAATTTATCTTCAGGGGGTCAGGGGTGGTGGGAGTTTGGCGATGGTTCCCCTTTAGAGCCTGTTTCACCAGACCGTGAATTTGTTAACCACGTTTACACCCGCCCGGGTGAATACACTGTTAAAATGACTGTTCGCAATGTTCTAGGCGAAGAAAATGAAAGACAGGTAGTGCTACACCTTGACGCTCCTCCTACGCTCGAACCTACAAAGGTCTTAAACTTAGAAGCTGTTCCTGTTAGCGCAGGTTCCTATGCTCCCGCGACTTTTAAAATAATGAGTACCGTAAAAAATGCACAACTATGTGTTTGGGACCTGGGCGATGACCGACCTCTTGAAGTTACCAATGCAAAAGGTCAGGAAAAAATGGTTACTTTTCAAAAACCAGGCGGGTATGTCATCAAGCTTGCCGCGGTCAATGGCTTAGAGCATGATCAAAAAACTGAAATTGTAAATGTTCTGGAACCGCCAGAAGGCACCATTACTGCGCTACTCACCATTTCGGATACCGGTGTTAATGTCGAAAAAACCAATCGAAATGGCATTTTTTCAACGACCTTTTTGCCGGAACACAGCGACCCAGTTTTTCCATTTGAAAGGCAACTGGCTGCAAGACCCAATTTCACCTTTGGTGATGTTCGCTTCCAAACTCCCTCCGGTGAAATCTTGCGACTTGGGCAAAAAACCCAAATGATTCTCGATCCGGGCGTTTTTAAACTTCAGTCCGTAAGGAACCTCTTACTAACACTTTCCGCAGACCGGAAAATCCTACGGCTTACCGGGGAACTTGTTCGAAGTGAAGAAGCCTCTTTAGGCAAAGCCCCTCTTCCAACCATGACTTTGCCTGTTGAGTTGGTCGAGGAGAGAAGAACTCCCGCGAGCAGGTCCGGAGTTCCTGTTGCAACCACGGTAGCCATTCCAGGCAATGGCCAACCCAGCGTGGCAAGCCTGATTTTACCCTCGCTTCCCCAAGATTGGGTGGATGTTCAAAGGAAAATCAGACTTGAACTTCGAGATGAAACCTCAACCCTTTGGCAGGAAAGCAAAATCCCCTCCAATGGATTATTAACATTCCAGAACAAGAGATTTCTTATTTCTGCGACCAGGAGTGCAGAGCAAATTCGAATTGATCTGGTCGAAAATCAACCCGAAAAGAAACCCACTTCAGACAACGAATAGATCCTTTTCACAACAGATTACGACCAAATCACCTCTTCTTTCCTATAGTGAAACATAGGTAGAAGAGGGTTGCTGTTTATGACTGAGAATAACTTTGCGCTTTTTCCCAATTCCTTGAAAAAACAGGGCGATGATTCCCTGTTGATCGTTTGGAATGATGGTCATCAAGGAATATTGGGTTGGAAACATCTCAGAGGAAATTGCCCTTGCGCAACCTGCAGGGATGAACGCGATAAACCGGCCAACCCCTTCCATATTCTTAAGCCTTCTGAATTAGTACAACCTGCGCCAACCTCTTTGGTTCCAGTTGGCCACTATGCCTATCGAATTGTTTGGAACGATGGGCACGATTCTGGAATATATACATTGGAAAGCTTGCGCAACCTGTGCCAATGCCAAGAATGCATAGAAAAGAAAACCACCACATAGCATATATCAAACAAGGAAATCAATCATGCAGCCACAAGCGACAATGCCGAAGTTAAGTCTGCCCAATATTCGAACAATAATTGCTGTAGCAAGCGGAAAAGGCGGGGTTGGAAAATCAACCGTGTCTGCGAACTTGGCACTGGCTCTTGCAGCGAGCGGAAATAAAGTTGGATTGCTGGATGCGGATATTTATGGCCCAAGCATGCCCACCATGATGGGTATCAATGGCGTAATAGACCAAGCAACAACGCCCCTGCCCCTCGATAGGCATGGCCTAAAAATTATGTCCATGGGCTTTCTGGTCCCCCCCACCCAAGCAGTTATTTGGCGTGGTCCAATGGTTCACAGGGCCTTGACACAATTTCTTACAGACCTCGATTGGGGCGTACTCGATTATCTCGTCATTGATTTACCCCCAGGCACAGGCGATGCTCAACTTACCTTGACTCAAACTGTTCCATTAAATGGCTCTGTTATTGTTACCACCCCTCAGGAAGTTAGTATGATCGATGCTCGAAAAGGCATCGAAATGTTTAAGCAGGTTCGAGTTCCAATCCTAGGCATAATTGAAAATATGAGCTACTTTGTTGGTGACGATGGAAAAAGGTACGAAATCTTCCGCCATGGGGGTGGGGCCAAGCTTGCTCAAGAATATACTGTTCCATTTCTAGGGGAAATTCCCATCGATCCCAAAGTTGCAGAATCAGGCGATGAGGGCCTGCCTATCATTCTTAAACATCCCGAAAATCCTGTGAGCAAGGCATATATGGCACTGGCCAAAACAGTAATTAGTGAATTGGGCACCATGGTTGCCCCAAAAGAATTACCAAAACTAGAGCTATGAAAAGATAAAACCCGCATACCGAGGGGGATCGATATGCGGGTAAATTTCCCATGACTTAATTGGGGTAGTGTAGAAGGCTAATTGGGGGGGCCATCCACACTTCATGGGTCTCCGCCGGGGGGCGGTTTACTCTGCTACTTTGCCCAACAAAAGTTCCAAATCTGCTAGGCTACTCTTCTCTGTTCCGGCCCCTTTGACAATCTGTTCCATTGTTTCAAGGCCACTGATAATAAGTATTGCAACAGGCGTGCCAACAACTATTATTATTTCAACACAGGCAAAAAAGCCTTTAATTCAAGGCTTTTTGATCTAAGTCATGTTTTTTGTAGAATCATCGAGATTGAACATTTATGGTAGTTTCTACAAATACCAGCCTTTTGTTTGGTAAAAATTTCAATCATCGAGCAGGGATTACAAAAAGTCATGAGCACTACTCCTTCCCAACTTCGCCATTTACTCTCAACTCCTGGAATCATCCGAAGTTTAGGGGCCCACGATGTTTTCACCGCTCTTCTTGTTCAGCAAGCAGGCCTTGAAACCGTTTTCCTTGGTGGTTTTGGAACCTCCGCAAGTCTGCTTGGCCTTCCTGATGTCGGTCTTATCACACTTACCGAAATGGCGGATGCGGTTAGGCGCATGGCCTCGAGGCTTCACATACCTGTTGTTGCGGATGGGGATACAGGCCACGGCGATATCCACAATGTTCAGAGAACTGTTCGGGAGTTTGAAAACGCTGGTGCTGCTGGAATTCTTCTAGAAGATCAGGCAAACCCCAAACGATGCGGCCATTTTTCGGGCAAGCAAATAGTTTCTGCAAACGAATGGCTTGACCGCCTGAAAGCAGGTCTTGATGCCAGAAAAAACCCTGATTTTATCATAATCGCCAGGACTGATTCCAGGGCCATTGAAGGCGTTAATGCTGCTATCGATCGTGCCAACAAGGCCAAAGAACTGGGAGTCGATGTCTGCTTTGTTGAAGCCCCACAATCAATTGAAGAACTCAAACTCATCGCCAAAGAAGTTAAACTCCCTCTACTTGCCAACATGCTAACAGGAGGCGTTACACCCATTCTTTCCGCCAACGAACTTGAAACCATGGGCTACAAAATCGCTGTCTGCCCAATCGAAAGCCTAATGGTTACCGCTGCTGCAATGAAACAACTGCTAAAAGTGTACATGGAGCACGGCAGAGTCGACCGCCCGGATGCGGGCGCCATGTTCAATTTTTCTGAGCTAAAGGAAACCCTGGGGCTCAATTCTATCTCTGCCTTAAAAAACCACCTCGAAAAGAAATGATGCTGATTAGCTTATTCAACAATTAAAACTCTCAAATCCATCACATTAGTTCCAGTAGGACCGGGTTGATAAAGTGAACCAGCGTTTTTGAAATAATGATAAGCATCATGGCGTGCAAGAAAATCAGAAGCAATCATATTTCCAGACTGCTTTAGCGTGCTGGCATCTGCAAAAGCTCCCGCAGCATCGGTAGGGCCATCTTCACCATCAGTGCCCGCTGCAAGAAAAGTAATTCCCTCGAGATTATGATCTTTTAGCGCACATAAAAAGGCGAGTGCCATCTCTTGATTTCGCCCCCCCTTACCAGGGTTTTCCCCTAAATTAACGGTTGTTTCTCCCCCTGATAAAACACATATGGGTGGCTGGCAGGGCTGGTCATACTTAAGAACCGATCGGGCGATCGAAGCGTGAATCAATGCCAACCCAGTTGTATCCCCCTCCATGCAAGACCCTAGGTTGATGACTTGGTAACCAAGTTGGCTAGCTTGGTCGGCAGCAGCATCAAGTGCCAAAGCGTTATTCCCTAAAACTATATTTCTAATTCCCGCTGGCAAAGCCTTGGGTGTATCCAAAATATTTCCTGCTACCCCCATTTGTAAATGCTTAAGGATGGAAGTTGGGACCTTATCCAAGAGAAGATGTTTTTCCAAAATGTTAAGCGCATCTTTAAAAGTAGTGGGATCGTTAACGGTAGGGCCAGAAGCTATTACATCGAGTTTATCTTCAATAACATCCGACAAAATTAAAGTAACAATTTTGCCTTTTCCTTGAATAGCTTCAAGGAATACATGCGCAAGCCTGCCACCTTTGATTTGAGAAAGATGCTTGCGAACGCAGTTTAATTCATTGATGGAAGCAGAAGATGCAGAAAGTAGCGAAGTAACTTTTTGCTTGTCTTCAAGGGAAACTCCCGAACTTGGCAAAGGCATTAACGCAGACCCCCCTCCAGAAATCAGGGCAATAAGCAAATCGCCTTCTTCTGCGTTCTGGGCAAGCTGCAGCATCGATTTAGAGCCTTCGACAGCTTTTGCGGTGGGCTGATTCATTCCCGCTGGCCTAGCTAAATTAAGCTTAATTTTTTCTAAATTTGGGTAATTTGCCTCAGGAACATTCAAAATCCCAACTGTTTTGGATAAAAATGGCTTTATTTCTTGCTCAAGACCAAGGGCCATAGATGCAGAGGCTTTGCCAGCCCCCACGACCAAAATTCTTGTAGACTCGCTTAAAACAGACTGCAAGGAAGCATCAGACCGAACAAACTGGGCAACCAAAGTTCTTGGGTCAACAGCCTTAACCCCTTTACTCCAAATAACTTCCGCTTTTTTTCTTGTTTGATTAACAGGGGTCATAAAAACTCCAATAGCCTATTAAGCGGGAGTGGGCCATTTTACCACTTATCTGCATTTATTTATCGAATATTCAAAGCAAACTAAAAAAGAATGAAATATTCACAATTATTTTGGAACCTTATCACGAATAAGCCGACTAATTTAATGTGATAGATTTATTTCCGGAATAATTGTAAAAGATTCCGATTATTTATTGACAATGCAGCAATAAGATCAGAAACTTAGTTTAGCTAAAGGCTTAGAGTTTAAAACTCGTATTAAGGAGATAGTTATGGATCGTCGTCATTTTATGCAGCATGTTGCGGGCGCTTCTGCTGTGATGCTCCCAAGCACCAGCTTCATGCAAAATCTGCGTGCAGCAGAAACCAACCTTAAAAAAGCTAATAAAAGCTTAATCATATTCTGGATGGGCGGTGGCCCTAGCCATATGGATCTTTGGGACCTCAAACCAGGTGCTCAAACTGGTGGCGAATTCAAAACCATCAAAACCTCTGCTTCAGGCGTGGAAATCAGCGAAGTACTTCCTACTATCGCTTCCCAGTTCAAACATCTTGTTGCTGTTCGCTCCCTTGTTACCAATGAAGGTAGCCATGAGCGCGGCACGGTGTTAATGAATACTGGCCGTATGCCTAGCCCTGTAGTTCAGTACCCTGCTTTGGGTGCACAAGCATCAGCGCTTCTTACCCCTAAAGATCTTCCTTTGCCTGGATTCATCGGCGTAGGTGGAACAGCTCAGCGAATTGGACCCGGCTTCTTGGGCATGATGAATGCTCCTTTCACTGTCCAGAATGCTGGTCAACCTCCTGAAAACATCAAGGCTCCAGCTTCCCTTGGTAGCGAAACCGAAACCATGGAAAGGCTTCGTCGACGCCAACGGTTGTTCTATTCTGTTGAAGATACCTTTGCAGAAAACAGCTTCCCACACATGAGGAAGCCTGAAGATCGTGAAGCTGCGGGCAGTGCTGCTCAAGCTCACACTTCAATCTACAAAAAGGCATTCGACCTTACTGTTTCCCCTTTACGAACCGTGTTCGAAGTTTCGACCGAACCCGCAAGCGTAATCGATGCATACGGTGGTCGTATGAACCAATTTGGTATGGGTTGCCTTCTCGCCAGGAAATTGGTTGAGAAAAATGTAACCTGCGTCGAAATCGATTTGGGCGGCTGGGATAACCATGCCAACATCTTCAACACTATCCGAACCGGAAACGGCCCTCGCCTTGATAAAGGCATGGGCAACCTAGTTAAGGAACTTGTTGAAAGAGGCAAGTGGAAAGACACCGTCGTTATGTGGATGGGTGACTTCGGTCGTACCCCCAAGATCAACCAAAACGGTGGTCGTGACCACTGGGCACGATGCTGGTCCGTTGTTATCGGCGGTGGCGCCATCAAGGGTGGCCAAGCTTATGGTTCAACCAGCTCCGATGGTATGGATATCAAAGATAAGCCTTGCACCATTGGCGATCTCTTTGCAACCGTTTACAAGGGTCTTGGACTTGATCCAACTTCCCAAGTTCGCGATAACCTTGGCCGACCTATGGCCATTGCTGATGGCAAGCCTCTCGAAGGCGTTGTTTAATCGCAAACCTTTTATTATCACAAAGAAGAGTCCAGTTTTACTGGGCTCTTCTTTTATTTGATATACAGATTATCCCCTTCTATTTGCCCTGCAATCGTGTAAAATATTTAAATGTCTGATAGATTTCAGATTGTAAACGACTATGGCCAAGGATTGCTGTAAAATGTCGTCGATAAAGAACAAACTCGCCCAAAGCATTGCAAGCTTATTCTTCAAGCTCAAAGGTGTATACCAATTAGACCAAGAGAAAGCACACTGCTTTTGGAAATCCGAATTTCAAGGCTCACTTTTAAAACTTGTAAAAAACAACCAATCAAATGCCTTCGGTAAACTCCACGATTTTCGAAGAATTAAAAACCCCGTGGATTTTCAAAGGCTTGTCCCCTTGGACAACCAATCTCTTTCTGAAACCACAACCAATAAATCAACAGTTGAAAACTGCCCAACTCGCACTCGCGGAATTACAAGAGTATTTGAATTGATCGCAGGTTGGCATTCTTCGCCCATCTTCAACTCTGATTGGCTAATAGCTTCCAACCTTTATAATCATTCAATCTCTTGGGCGCATTTACCTGCTTGGTTGAAACTATTATCTGCATCACCTTCTGAATATTTCAATCCTGATTGGAGCGGGATATTTGCATCTGCAGAGTGCCTTGTCTCGGGTTCACTGGATTCATTGTTGAAACAAAGAGCGGAATCTTTTTCTAAAAGGCCTGCTTTTATCTTGGGAGAATTTGCCAGCACTGAAATTTCATCCATCAAGGCCGCAACTTTAAAAATACCTGATAATTTTATTTTTCTTCCCATTTGGCGCGAAAATTCTGCACTCATTGCAATCCTTGACCCAAATAACAACCATATGCGATTTCTAGCAAACAACGAATTCTACCCTGAATTACTAATCCTTGATAAAAACAGGATTCATAAAAGAGTGCCCTTTCCAAACATTGAAAAAGGAATGGAGGGAGAAATAATTTTAAGCGCATCTGGTCATGTTTGGGCAAAACCCACTGGCGTTTTTGTAAGAATTGAAAATGCAAATACATTTCACTTCAGCTTTCAAGAATGGCAAGGAAAAAGGCCCAGGCCATTCTCTGAAAACACAACCATTAAAACCAACCAAATCCCTAAACAGTTTGTTCAACCTCATCCACAAAAAGCCGGGATTTCGGCAGCGCTTTCAAAAATCGCTTCCCATAACCCTTGGTAAGAATCCGAGGATCCAAGATAACGATAATTCCCCGATCCGTGGAAGAACGAATGAGCCTGCCAACACCTTGCTTTAACTTTAAAACCGCTTGCGGAATATGAAGGTCGTAAAATCCATTTCCCCCTTTTTGCTCAACAGCTTCGTGCCTAGCCTGAGCTAATGGAAGATCCGGAACAACAAAAGGCAATCGGGTGATGATGACATTGGAAAGCGCATCGCCCTGCACATCAACCCCTTGCCAAAAACTATCAACACCTAGAAGCACACCATTTTTCGATGCCCTAAAATCATCCAGCATACGATTTCTAGTCAAGCCCTGCCCTTGGACAAACAAAGGAAAACCTCGCTGTTTGCACCAAGATTCAAGCACCTTTCCGGTTCGCTGCAAGAACTGATAACTGGTGAAAAGTACAAAGGCACGACCTTGTGATTTTTCTAGAAACTTGCAAATCTTGGAGAGGGAAGCTTCTTCAAACTCTCGCGGTTGAGCGGCCGGATCGGGGATATTCTTAAACAGATATAGCTCCGATTGATTGTAATAATCAAAGGGGCTTTCTAAGGCAAGAACCTCAGCTTTCTCGATTCCAAGCCTTTCTTTAACCGTCTTAAAGCCTTCTTTACCACCCGTGGACAGTGTTGCACTAGTCAGGATAATTGGAATATCTTTTGAAAAAAGTCGTTCTTTAAGAATTGGGGCAACATCTACAGGTGCCCTGCAAAGATTCAACCTTAGTGCGCGCTTGCCCGCCAACTCAAGCCAGAAAACATTCCCGTTATGTTGCTGCTCTAGCCATTCCCGAACCCGCACTCCTAGATCAACGGCTTTGTCTGCCATCGATAGAAATTCAATTTTTTCCTCCTCAGGCAAATCAGCAGATTCATCTTCAAGCTTTTTTGAAAGTTCGGCAAGAACGTCAGTGATATTATTTTCGACAATATTTTTTTCAAGAACCCTAAAATGCCCGGCATCCCGCACAGTTCCAAAAGTGCGATCAGGTCCAGCACCAGAATGCGAATTCATCCAGTTTTGGATATTCAAGAAAAACAAATCGACCTCTGCCCTTGCAGAATGTAAATGTTGTTTTGCTTCTAAAAAACCATCGCCAGCAAGCAAACCTCGTTCTTTTTTTCCTGAACTGGCCAGCCGTTCAAAAAGATAATGAAAAGCCCCCTGACTGAGGTGGTCTCCCAATTGATCAATAGCCACATCTTCCACCATGTGTCCTTCATCAAAAACAACTGCACGATAATCGGGAAGCAGGCTGGAGCCTTTTCCTCGAACAGAAAGATCCGCAAAGAAAAGAGCATGGTTTACCACTAAAATATCAGCATTGGCAATTGTCCGCCTAGCCTGATAATAGTAACACCGCTGGTAATCCTTGCAACTTCTGCCCATGCAATTGCTGCTATCACTTTGCACCAGATCCCAAACCATTCCGTCTGGTTCAAAATCCATATCCGACCTGCTGCCATCCTTGGTGTCAAGCGACCACCGACTGACTTTATAGAGTTGGTCGTGAAATTCATCAGATTGAATGAGAGTGGGTGCCTTAATCTGTGCAACACGCAACCTACGCAAGCTGATATAATTTCCCCGCCCCTTGACGAGAACAACCTTTAATGGGTAGGGGATTATTTTTTGAAGGGTGGGAATATCTTTCAAAAGCAATTGTTCTTGAAGGCTGATCGTATGGGTGGAAATAACAATCGGAGTTCGTTTTTTATTAAGGGCAGAAAGAAAAACCGGAATTAAATAACCGAAACTTTTTCCAATCCCAGTTCCAGCTTCTGCAAGTAATGTGGCGCCACCTAGCAAAGCATCATCCACAGCTTTGGCCATCTGTGATTGCTGGGTTCTTGGCTCAAACCCTGAAAAATTCTGGGCAAGAACCCCCTCTTTGGAAAAGTAGTTACTCAAGGATGCGTAATCAGAGTCAGCAAAAAGTTCAGTTTTTAGAAAAATGTCAGACCCCGAAAATGTTCAAGATTGTGGGTAATCCAAAATGGCAATCCCCGAATCCGCAAGCTTCCTTAATTTTAGCCACGCCTTGGTAATCCTGGTTTCTTCTTCTGCGACATAGGAAACATCCAAAAATTTCTTGGCAAAGGGGCCGAGTGATTTTTCCGAATTCAAAGGATCAAACCCAGGATCGACGATGTACTGGGCCCGCTCGGGATTGCATCGAATATGGCATTCTGGCTCAAGATGCAAAACTTCAGCTTCAATCTCATGAAGAAGATAACGCAAGTAAAGATCAGAATCAGTTATCTCTTCCACCGCATTACCACAAACTTTGCAAAGGTAACCTTTATCACATTTTGCCATCGACTACTTCACTTTTAAGCTGTAGGGAAGCATGAGCCATAGTGGTTCGTTACGCATTTGCAAAAAGGTATCGAGCCCTTTTAACTCGTTAAAAAGAGTAGAAACCCCAGCTATATCCAAACCTGACCTGAAGGATAATTGGGCTTTGGGCTCGAGAAAGGAATCCAAAAAACTTTTACTCTTGGGAAGAAGAAGAAGTTCGGGTTCAGTATCGGCATTTAATCCACCAAGCTTGGATGCCATCTTGATGGCATCTTGCATGGTTCCTAATTCATCGACCAACCCGTTTTCTTTTGCTTGCCTGCCAGTCCAAACGCGACCACCCGCAAGACCTTCCAAAGTTTTGCGATCAAGTTTCTTACCTGCTTTTTCACGACCATTCAAAGCCTTGGTAATGAATTGATCATAGCAATCATCAATGAGCCTGGTCATTGCTTCCCGCTCTGATTTTGAGAAAGAATTAGTTGAGGAAAAAAGATTGGCATTTGCTCCACGGGTAATCACTTCAGATGTAATACCAAGTTTTGCATAAGTGCCACCCATGTTGATTTTCCCACCAAAAACCCCGATCGAACCAGTGATCGTGCCGGGCTCCGCATAAATCTTGGATGCCGCCATGCATATGTAGTAACCACCGCTAGCAGCAACATCAGACATAGAAGCAATGATTGGTTTTTTACATCGCATTAATTCAGCCCAAATAAGATCACTAGCTAGAGCAGAACCACCAGGGCTATCCACCCTTAAAACAATAGCTTTGACACTTTTGTCGTTTTCAGCCTGCTTGATCGCCTGAATCATGGTGGTGGAACCACAGGACTCAGAACCCAGCAGACTCTGCTCACTTTTTCCCGTGTTGATAGTGCCCGAAGCGTAGATAACAGCAATTTTAGGTTTAGAATTACTACTAATTTTAGGAGTGGCAAAAAGCTTTAGTAACGCAAAGGGATTGGATAAATCAATGTCTTCCACTTTATCTTTACCGTAGTTTTGAAGCAAAGTGATATCATCAACTTTTAACTCTTTCTTAAAAGCCTCAGTAACTGCAGGAAAATAGCCTACCAAATCAACAAGTCCCAATTCACTTGCTTTTTTTGCAGTGTAAGGGCCATTATCAATCACCTTGCGTATATCCTCTGCCGCCCATTTTTTAGAGGCACGTTCCTTCTGAATCCTTGCTACAATTGATTTTTCATAAAAGTCATCGAGCATCGATTCCATTTGCTTGCGACTGCTTTCACTCATTGTGGTGCGGGTATAGGGCTCGATGGCAGATTTAAAATCCCCGACTTTCAAAAAATCTGCCTGAGCACCAATTTTCTCGAGCATCTCCTTGTAAAAAGTTACCTCTGCCCGTAAACCAGTCAGCATCAACCAGCCAGATTCAGGCAAAATGATTTTATTACTCGATAACGCAACAAGATAATCCTTCATCTCGCCTGATTCCAAATAAGTAAAAATCTTCTTCCCTGATTTTTTGAAATTATTGAGTGCCTCCGTCAATTCGTCAATCTTCCCCCACCCGACCGAGACGCCATCAATTTCAAGGATCAAACCCTTGACATTAGCATCTGTTGAAGCTTTTTTTATCCGATCTAATTTGCTTTTTAATGTCTCCTGTATGCTGGAAAATAGCGGGTCGGCAGGGGCAACCCCCTCCTCTAGGGATCCACTGATTCGAATATGGGCAATTGAAGCAGGCTTGGTTTTTTCTTCAGCTTTTTTATCTTGTGCAAATGTAAAATTTTGAAGGTATAAAGAACTTGCAACCGTCACAAACAATATTAAAAACGACTTCATAACTTTTCTCCCTATCAGAATTATGTTCCAGCATTGAGTGCATCATAGATCAAATGGCTATTATTTCAAACTATTTACCCTAAACACAAGGCCTTATTTAAAAGGTAAGTTATTTGGTCATTTTGCTTATCAAACCAACCTAGAATCATTTAAAATGCTCGCATATGCGTTGTTTTTCAAGGATAATAAGTTTAGGATTAAAAGATAAACCGGTGGGCAAATTGATCATGCAACAACCAAAACATTTAATGCAACTGTTTTCGTTTTTATTTATTTGCTTAATTACTTTGCATTACCTTGTTATTCCCACTGGCATTGGTTACGGAATACAGGAAATAGGTTCACCCACAATACCAACGCAATCTACAGGGGTAGAACCTCCTTTTGAAGGCCAAGATTCTCCTAAAACCCCCTCACCAAAAAGCGCCATGGGCACTTTTTCGCCTTCTGATCCACCTGCGCCTTTTGTAACTATTCGTGTTCGAGTTTCTGCTCAAGCTAGCCCTAATGATGAGTTAGAGTACCGAATCCTAGTCGAAAATCATTCTCCAGCTGAAGCTCACCAAGTTCGAGTTAGAAACAATATTCCAACAAATGCAAAATTTATCCGAGCCACACCTCCACCCGACAGTCTTGAAGGAGAACTCATCTGGAAACTAGGATCCCTTCCTGGCAATTCCAGCAAAGAAATCAAATTGGTGGTGATGGTAACCGGCACAGGCGAAGTTGATTGCATTTCTCGTGTCCAATATGAACATGGACAAGTCGTCAAAACCCAATTGGCATCCCCCCTACTCATAAAAATGACAGGCCCTATTCAAGCCATGCTTTATGACACACTGAGTTACCAAATCGATGTATTCAATACAGGCAATTCAGAATTAGCAGGCGTTCAACTAACCAACATTATTCCTGATGGACTTGAGTTTTTAACCAGCAAGCCTTCAACTACAGGTGAAAACCCGTTGGTTTGGAATATAGGCAACATCCCAAGTGGGCAATCAAAACGATTGGAATTCCAGGTAGCGGCCAAGAAAACTGGGGAGTTCATCAACAAGGCAACAGTAACAACAACTTCTGGAATGAAAAAAGAAACCTCTTCCAAAGTGGAAGTGGGAGAAGTAAAACTTTCCTTGAATATGGGTGGCCCCGACCATCGTAACATCAATCGACCTGCAAGCTACCAAATCACAATAACCAATTCCGGAAATCAAATAGTTCGAGGGATAAAAGTTTCTTCTAAATTAGATGCTTCTACACAATTTCTTGCAGCAAGTGGCGGGGGCAAAAATGAAAATGGTGAAGTGAAATGGCTAATTCCTCAACTTGCACCTAAACAAAGGCAAACCGTACAAATGGTAATCAGGCCAACCATTCCAGGCACCTTAAAAAATCGCACAGAAGTAACCGCCGACAAAATCACAACAGGTTGGCAGGTAGAGAAAGTCACCATTTTTGAGAACAACAATGGCTTGATTACAGAAATCGATAAAAGTATCGACCCCATGGAAATCGGCGAGCAAACCGCTCTCACCTTACGATTGATAAATTACAGCCAAAACCCTATTAAAAACTTGATCCTCAATGCGATCTCGCCGGATACTACTGTTGTGACTGAGGGACGAGGCCCAACAAACTTCAGCAGGCAACCAGATAAAGTGGGTTTCCTGCCTTTACCCAGTTTGGACCCGGGAAAAGAAGTAACTTACTCATTATTTTTACAGGCTAAAAAATCAGGTGATGCAACTTTTAGACTTGAATATTCAGCAGATGGTGGCATCTCGGGAAAAGCAGAAGAAACCATTTCGATTCTTCCCTCAAGCAAGGCCCCTGCAAGTAACGAGCCCCCTGCTCTCCCTTAATCTTATCGCATTGCAGAATAGCCAAACCCTTTAATCATGGCTGCTCTCCAGTGCTTGGGCTGAACTTTTCTGTAGCGCTGGGCAGCTTCTGTAGTTAACGAATCCTTCACCACAACCGCCGAAACAACTTCATCGGCTTTTGCTTTTTTGTTTCCATTTACAATCATCAACCCACTCAAAACTAAAAAACTGGCAATAATTCCGACAACCCATTTTTGCATCGCATCACTTCCTTGTGCATTCTTCCTTAAAAGCCCAAGATAAAATCTTCAACATCTTTTAAGTTGATCTACATTAGTGCAATAACCGTGCCTATATCTTTTTTAATACAAAACAGAACTGTCAAATCACCCTAAACCATTACAGCTAAGAGAATAAGAATTTTCCACAGTTTTAGAAAAGATTACACCAGACTTCGATCTTTGAAAAGATTACCGATCATTTTTACGCATGCCCCGTAAACTTGCAGATATTTCAAAATGATTTCAGAGGATCGCTTTCCGACCCAGAAGCAATTACTTTCACCGTGGCAAATCGGGATTGAAGCTTAGTAGCCAGCGCCTCTACACCAAATCGCTCTGATTTATAATGTCCAAGCAAAAGAATCGACTTGTTTTGATCTTTAGCACTCAATAAATCATGAAACCGAGCTTCCCCGGTAATAAAACATTCCGCACCATGCATAAAAGCCTGCCCCATCAAAGAAGCTCCGCTACCACAAACCACTGCAACCTTCGAAACTAATTGATCCTCTTTCCCTGCAAAAGAAACCCCCTTGATACCCAAGGCTTTTTCAAACTTTTTTGCAAGATGAGCTATCAAAGTGGGGCGTGCCAGCAATCCCAATCTGCCTGTGCCGGAGTCATTTGGCTTAGGTTTAAGCATCACAAGATCGAAAGCTGGTTCTTCATAGGGATGAGATTTTTTTAACGCTGAAATAACAGGTTGAATCCGTGAAACCGGGCAGACGACCTCAAGGCGTTGTTCAACCACCTTTTCACGCTGCCCTTTTATTCCGACCACCGGGTTGGCGTGTTCATTTCCAAAAAAAGTGCCCGTCCCTTCCGTAATGAAACTACATTCCTTGTAATTACCAATCAAACCTGCGCCAGCTTCAAACAAAGCTTCGCTTACTTTTCCAAGGCTATCACCGGGCAAGAAAGTAACCAATTTTACTTCTTCATTAGTTTTCAAAGGAATAATCGGGCCGAGGTTTTTAGCAGAAATGATTTCCAATAAAGAATCGTTGATGCCGCCATTCGCATCATCCCAACGAGTGTGTAGAGAATAAACGCCTATGCCTTTTGTTGCAAGCTGCCAAAGAATCGCCCCATCCGAACCACCTGAGTTCATGGTTTTCATGGGTTTAAAGGGCAATGGATGATGAGTTACAACCATTTGCACTTTTTGTTCAATGGCTTCCTGTGCAACTTCTTTTGTAAGAGTCAAACAAACCAACACTTTTTTGACAGCAGCATCAAAATCCCCGATTAAAAGCCCTGTATTATCCCAATCCGCAGCAAGCGAAATGGGAGCAATTTGATCAAACCAAGATACCAACTCAGAAACTGTTGTCATAAATCCACAGCCCTTACATTCCAGAAACTTGTAAAAGATAAGCAATTAAATTGGCCATATCTTCTGGCTTTACCTGCATATCCAAACCTTCAGGCATTAGCGATTTTGAAGTCGCCTGAATCGACTCAATCTGATTTCTAAGAATCGTATCTTCAGCATTCTCCCCGCGCTTGAGATTGACTGAAGTTCCAGACTCCGATGCCAGCAAGCCACTAAATATTCGCCCCTGCTTTGTTTCAATGGTGTAATTAACATATCTGGGATCAACTTCCCTACTTGGGTCAAGGATTGCAATGAGCAAGTATTCCGCATTTTTGCCACGGATGGCCGAAAGAAGGTCCGGCCCCACCTGATATCCCATATCATCAAATTTATGGCAGGTTGCACAATTTTTTCTGAATACTTCTTTACCTTTATTTTGGTCGCCTTTCATTTCCAATACCTTGGAATAAGATTCAACCACCTGCTTGCGATTGGTGGCACTGGTTTTTGCAAGTATCGCAATAACTTTTTGTTGCAGGGAAACTTGGTTTAATTTTTTAAGCTGGTCAATTCTTGATGCTTCAAGATGCGAGGGCTGAATGATCCCTTTTTCCATACCACCAACAATAGCCTCGATGCGATCTTTCCTTGAAAAAAGAGTTTCTACTGCCTCACGCCTTAACGATGGACTGAACGAAGGCCATGCATCAAGAATAATTTTACTAACTTCTGTTTTTTTAAATGCAGAGAGTACCTGAAGAGTGGCAGTTTGAATTGCGGGAGGCGTTTGCGCCTGAAGTAATTCGGGAGCAATTTGTGAAATAACAGGGAATGGCCCCATTGCAAGCAATCGCAATGCAGACAACCTGCTTGCAATCGAGGCGGTGGAAAGTCGGGCATTCTTCGCCGCATTATCAAATAACGGCCTCAGACTATCCAGGGCTTTTTTCAATTGGTCATCGGGGTTTTCCCAAAGATCTTCGGCAGAATTCCCAATTGCAACCTGGCTTTGTGCAATGCCTTCAAGAATAGCTGCGCGCAAAGCAGGTTTAAAGTCTGGCCTTTGAACCAGTTTCAACAATTTAGCCATGTCCGCATTTTCCAAACGGGTTGAAGATGCTGCAGAAAGTCGGGAAAGAAAGGACTCCTTACCCGAATTACCACCAGCACCAATGGATTCATCTTCAAGGAGATCCAAAAGAAGTTTCCCACCAACCTGGGCTGAAGAACTAAGAATAGCCGTTTGCATCCAGCGATCATCACCATCACTTTTTACAAGCTTCACCAACGTATCTTTACATTTATCAGGCCCGACGTTACCCATGGCAAAGGCTACCTGGCAACGCACCCGGGCATCTTGATCACTTACAAGATTTGAAACTAATTTGAGCACCGAATCCGATTGGTTGATGAATTTATTTGCAAGCCTGACGGCATGCAGCCTTACACCAGGCGATAAATCTGCTAAAGCATGAACAACTTGTTTTTCTTGTAATATTTTTAAACCATCGAGCGTACAGAGTGCATGCATTCTGGCTTGTGGAGATTGGCTCTTTAGTGCTAAATCAATGAGCAAATCTTTTGCATCAACTTGATTGCGCTCGACAAGCAATTTTTGGGCCATCATTCGCCTGGTTTGATTTCCTGACTCTAATTCTAGAACCAAGCCTTTTAGATTTGAAGGCTCAGGAAAAGACTGTGCTTTTTTCATCCCATCTGGAATGATTCTCCAAATACGCCCTTTACCCTGCGTTTTTAAAGGTAAAACTGCTTTCATATCTTCAGGAAGGGATAAAGGCGTTTCAATAACTTCACGATAAAAATCAAGTACTAATATCGAACCATCCAAACAAAGATTCAAATGTACGGGCCTGAACCAGTTATCAGTAGAAGCAAGAAATTCCCTTTCAGGATCGCCCCGCCTCGAAACAAATGTTACCCCTTTTGGTTCTAAAACATCCCGCAGGATTGCATTATTCGCAGGTTCGCAAATGATGATGCTATCGCGATAAGGCGCCTGAACCGAATCAGAATCCAGCAGAAGAGGGCTGCATGATGAAGTCGAATATCCACCGGGAACCAGTTCTGTCGCAGGCAACCTCTTGGCAAGTTCACTTGATTTTCGCCTGCTGGTGCGTTCCACACGCCATGCTTCAAACGGACTTATTCGAAACACTTTGCATGATGCGCCATGTTCCGCAATATCCAAAGCCATGCTGCCAACAGCAAGGTATGGGTTTCTACGAATCTGATCATCAGGCAAAACCATATGTCGCAAATGTTGACTGTTGGTGGAAGAAAAAAGAGCCCCGAATGAATCCATGGTCAAGCCATATTGCCCGCCACCGGTAACGGGATCAAGGCTGTCGGGAATATCAGGCCTGAACCGAATCCCCCTGCCACGCAATTCGACCGGGGGCATCCTGGGGTTTTCCTTACTTGTAATTGTTCCGCCATTACTTCCTGCAACCGCATGAATTTGATTATCGAGGCCCCATCTGAAACTATTCAACATTTGTTGGATATTGTAGGTGTGAAACCCAGTGAAAAGAACATTGGAAAAATCAGCTTTGCCATCGTTATTGGTATCTTCAAGGTAAATAAGATCAGGAGCATTTGCAACGATTAGGCCTTTTTTCCAAGGAAATAAGCCTATGGGAAAGCGCAAACCTTGGGCAAAAATAGTGCTAGTTTCGTAAAATCCATCTTTGTCTTTATCTTCCAACAACTTGATTCGACCTGAAGAAACATCCCCCGTTCCAACTCCGCCGTTTGGATAACCGATCATTTCGGCAACAAACAACCGGCCTTGTTCATCCTCTGCAAGCGCGACGGGATCAATAATCGTTGGTTCAGAAGCTGCAAGTTCAATTTTAAACCCTGTAGCAAGTTTGAAAGTTTTCTTTTCTTCGCCAGGAGTCAGGGGGCCCGGATTACTTAAATCCAGAGGTTTAACATTCTGGCCCATCAAACCAATCGCCCCAAAAGCAACCATCCCTAGCGATAAAATAATTGGAGTTAATTTCATGATTGATCCTGTTTTTAGTAGACTGCTTTAATCAAGTGTATCCAAAAGGTTCTTAATCATGGCAGGAAGTTTTAATTTACCTCGCAAGGGCGACAATGCAACCTTAATATTAATAGGTGCAAGTGTAAGGGCCTTGGCATTTTCTTGTATAAGAGCAGGTTATAAACCATGGTGTATCGATCTATATGCAGATGAGGATCTTGCTAAAAAGTGCCCCACCACCCAGATAAAAAAATCCTTCCCCAATGAAATTGCGGCTTTAATCAAAGCCGCCCCGATAGCGCCGATACTTTATACAGGGGGGCTAGAGAACCATTCCTCGCTTTTGGATTTACTCGCAGAACAGCGCGAAGTTCTAGGTATTAAAGGAAATACCCTTAATAAACTCAGAAATACGTGCACACTTTTTAATCTGTTAAAATCCAGACAAATAAACACCCCTGGGATTATTACAAATTCCAAGGATTTTAATACCGGATCTGTATATCTTCGCAAACCTAAAAACCGCTCTGGGGGATTAGGTATAAAGTATTTTGATCTAAGCAAACAACCTATCATGAATGATGCTGATTTTTACCATCAAGAATTCATAAATGGTGAAAGCAGAAGTGCGATCTTTTGCTTCTTCCAAACCGGTTTTGAACTTTTAGGGGTGAGCATTCAATCTTCAGGTACAAAATTTTTGCACGCAGATGATTTCTTATATTCAGGCAATATAGGCCCGGTAAATCCTTGTAGCTCCGAACTTGCTCAACTTCAAGCCATAGGCGAATTATTATCTACCAATTATCGACCGCTAGGCCTACTTGGAATGGACTATATTTTAAAAGATTCAAAGGTTTTCCCTCTCGAGATAAACCCTCGCTACACAGCTTCGGTGGAAGTATTGGAATTAGCAACAGGGCAAAATTTTATAACCAAGCACATGCATGCTTTTGGCATAAATACTACTTTTGAAAATCCCAAGCCCATCAAGCCATCTGTTATTGGGAAAGCGATTTATTATGCCCCTAATGATGTTTTGATTCCGGAAGATGCACCATGGACCTCAATTGACCAGGGTTCTTGTTTATTTTCAGATTTTGCTGATATTCCAAAAAGCAAGTCAGTGATTTACAAGGGGTCACCCGTTGTCACTATTTTCGCAAAAGCCAACTCTGCAACCGAAGTTGAAGTTCAATTGAAAAAGCTAACTTCTCAGTTAGACTCCCTATTCCTTGTTGGCACTTTGCAAAACAACTTGGTTTAATTTAAAAGTAATAGTTTTAAAAAACGTAAAACTGAGGATCGAACGACAATGAGTTTAAATCTGAATGCTGGGGCCCTGCGAATCGTAAATCGTGTTCAAGCTCGAAAAGCCGAACTTGGATTGGAAATTACCAAAACAGAAGCTAATGGAACTTTCCTCGACTTCGGAATCAAAGCCAGAGGGGGAATTCAAGCTGGCCTTGAACTTGCACGGGCTTGCATGTCAGGCCTTGCCAAAATCTCATTGACCCCAAGTCATCTCGATTTATGGAAGGGGCCGGCAATTGCAGTTGCTACAGATCACCCTGTTCTTTCATGCCTGGCATCGCAATATGCAGGCTGGCAAATTGCCTTGGGAAAGTTTTTTGCAATGGGTTCAGGCCCTATGCGCGCGCATTATGGCAACGAAGATTTATTCAACCATATTTCAGGAAGGGAAAAATCCCCCCATGTTGTTGGCATCCTTGAAACAAGCAAAGCACCTGATTCGGCTGTGTTTGATTATTTATCTTCCAAACTGGAATTGAGTCACGAAAACATCACCCTTTTGGGAGCACCAACTGGAAGTATTGCTGGCTCCATTCAAATAGTTGCACGAAGTGTGGAAACAGCAATGCATAAGCTCCATGAACTAAAATTCCCATTGGATTCGATCAAACAAGGCGCTGGGCATGCACCTCTGGCACCACCCTCCCCGGATTTCACCGAAGCGATTGGACGAACCAATGATGCTATTTTATACGGGGCCACAGTGCATCTTTGGGTGGACACCGAAGATGATATCATTTCAACCTTTGGGCCCAAAGTTCCATCAAATTCCTCTTCCGACCATGGGCAACCTTTCGCAGAAATCTTTCGAAAAGTCAAAGGTGATTTCTACAAAATTGACCCGCTCCTCTTTTCTCCTGCAACAGTACACTTTTACAATTTGAAAACGGGAAGATGTTTCCAGTTCGGCAAGCTTGAAACCAACTTGCTTAACAAATCCTGGAGCTGATTCTTCTTTCATTCACGGACAATAGTTATGATTTTCAACATTATGGGTGGCAAAGAAGGATGGCATGTCAAAGACTTGCTGCGGGCTGCACAGTCTTTAGGGTTCAAAGCAAATGTCACTGACTTTCGATTGATAACCCACTCCCTGATAAAGTCCTCAAATCAAGCGTTTGAAGAGGCAGATTGCACCATCATTCGAACCATGCCTCCGGGGTCTTTGGAGCAGGTTGTTTTTAGAATGGATGTACTTCATGCCCTACAGCGAAAAGGCAAAAAAGTTTTAAACCCACCCCGGGCACTTGAGTCTGCAGTGGATAAATTTCTTGCAAGCGAACTCCTGCAATCCCACGGGTTGGATATTCCCAATACTTTTTGTTGTCAGGATTCCGATACTGCAATGGAAGCTTTTGAACGATTCGGCAAAGATATCGTTGTCAAGCCTTTATTTGGTGCAGAAGGCAGGGGAATATTGCGGATCCAAGACGAGCAACTGGCATGGCGAGTTTTTCGTGCGATCGAAAAAATTGGGGGTGTAATTTATCTACAGCCCTATATCAAACACCCAGGATGGGATCTTCGCATTTTCATTCTTGGCGGAAAAGTTCTTGGGGGCATGAAACGAACCGCTCCCCAAGGTGCTTGGATGACCAATGTTGCACAAGGTGGCAAAGGCGAACCTTACAAACTAAACTCCGATCTTGAAGAAATCGGCATCAAGGCATCCAAGGCTGTGGGGGCTGAAATTGCCGGGGTTGACTTGATCTTGGATGAACATGGAAAATGGTTGGTTTTGGAAGTCAATGCTGTTCCGGGATGGAAGGCATTTGCACCAGTAACAGGGATCGATATCGCCAGAGAAATACTTATTTATGCAAACCATTCCTAAAGAAACCATGTTGGAATTAGAACTCTCCCAACAAATTCATGCAGCATGTATTTGGGAAGCAACTGCACGAAAAATCGGAAATGTTCACCCGTTGGCTTCGTTTCGTAATCTTCATTTTACAGATTTTATTTTAAGTGCCGGGGCTATCGCGCCCATTCTTTGTAAAACTCGAAAAATGGGACTGGCTAATGCTATTTTTGAAGCAGTCAAAGCAACTAAAAACTCGGTTGGAACCAACACCAATCTAGGTATCATCCTTTTATTTGCCCCGGTTGCATTTGCCACCAATCGTTTCGAACTTAAAAACGAGATTCAAAAGGTAATCGCAGAAACCTCCATCGAAGAAACCAAAATCATATACGATGCGATTCGATTTGCCTCCCCGGGTGGCATGGGCAAAGAACCTCACGCTGATATCAACGATGTGCCTACTTGTACACTTTTGGAAGCCATGCAATTGGCACAGGATCGTGACCTTATTGCCAAACAATACGCAGATGGTTATCTAGCAATTTTCAATGATGCCATTCCAACACTTGGCGGGGCACTGGAGCAACTAGGCTGCATGGAAGCCGCCATCATTTTCACCCATTTATATCTGATGGGAAAATACCCCGACTCCCTGATTATGCGAAAATGTGGCACAAATGTGGCCAAAGAATCTTCTGAAAGAGCCAAAAAAGTACTTGAAAAACAATGGCCATTGAAAGAATCTGGATGGACGGAATTCAAAGGTCTCGACCGCTGGCTTCGCATGGAAGACAATAAAAGAAACCCGGGCGCCACTGCTGATTTGATTGCTGTCACCCTTTTTATTGCCCTGCGCCTTGGGCAAATCTCCCTGCCCTTGACCTTCAATTGGTCCGACGGAATTGAAAATGCTTTACGAAGAACTGCGCCAGACTTTTAATTATTCATAAAATATCCACTCGATTAAAGCGCACTCATTCATTGACTGGAAAACGGCATGGCGAATGAAAAATACAAGATCACTGTAACCAAGGATCATCTGGTTTTCTGCTCTGGGCATTTCATAAGCTATGAAAACAGCAAATGCGAGAGAATTCATGGGCACAACTATCGAGCCAAGGTTGAAATTGAGGGTAAACTCGATGAAAATCACTATGTCTTCGACTTTATCGCTCTAAAGCACCGCACCAAAGAAATCACCGATCTTCTTGATCATCGCATGATGCTTGCAAAAAACAACAAAGTCATCGAAGTTCGAGAAGAAGGCAACCGGGTTTGTGTTAAATACAAAGAAAAAGAATGGATTTTCCCCGCGGAAGACTGCGTTATTTTACCCATATTCAATACAACCGCAGAACAGCTTGCGCTTTACATAGGAAAAAGGCTGCTTGAAAGTTTGAAGCAGCAGCATAACTATACGCCTGATATTTTAAGAGTTGAAGTCGAAGAAAGTTTTGGCCAATCAGCAACCTGCGAATTACAAGGCTGATATTTGATTTAATATTTCCTTATCAAACGTTCCATCGTGCAACACACGCGAAAGAACCACAGCATTTGCACCTGCTTTTTTTAGACCCATAACATCTTGAATATTTCCAATACCACCACCAGCCATAATGAAGATTTCTTCTGATTTGGCCCTCGCTTTTGCAACCAGACAATCAGTCGAAGTCCCTTTTCCTGTACCAACTTTTGCCAAATCCAAAATAAACAGGTTATCAACCCCGGCATCAATGGCATCCACCATAATGGTATGAGGCGAATTTAAAATCATTTCTTTCTTGGTGGTGAAAGGTTTTCCATCTTTCATATCTAGCGAAAAAACCAGGCTACTACCGAGCATTTGGGCTGCGATTTTTAATTCTTCGATGCTTTCAATAGTTTCCAACCCTGCAACCACTTTAAAAACCTTGAAGCTCATCAAATATTGAAGGTCTATAGAAGTCTTGGAACCTGCATCTAAATAAATCCTGAGTCCCTCTTTGACCAAAGAAGAATAAAGATGTTCATTCCTCTGCCCGGTTAAAATACCATCCAAATCTGCAATATAAAAGTCATTGATGCCCAAGCCCTCCCGCATTTGCATAATCAAATCAAATGGGGCAGAACTATTTACAAGCTTCGAAATCAAAGGCTTGTAAGATTCCCGGATGCCCGCTAATCCCCTTACAACTTGGCCCTCAAGGATATCGATCGCAGCAA
The DNA here is from genome assembly GCA_009920765.1 of Planctomycetota bacterium. Taxonomy (GTDB): domain Bacteria; phylum Planctomycetota; class Planctomycetia; order Gemmatales; family Gemmataceae; genus UBA969. The sequence goes on from RFZJ01000001.1 coordinate 98,900, forward strand.
TCACACGCATGGCATCAAGCTTTCCCAAAAAGCAAAGGGAAGAAATTATTACGGGTATAATCCATGGCCCACTGAGGAAAATAGCTGGGTAATTCAACCCTAACTTCCACAGGTTCATAGCTGATAGGGTGCAGAAACTTAAGATAATACGAATGAAGGAGAATACGCTTATCCAAAGGGTTCAAATTCAATTTTTCTTTTGCATGATAGAGAAAATCACCCACGATGGGTAAGCCTCGTGAAGAAGATTGCAAACGAATTTGATGCATCCGACCTGATTGGAGATGAATATCCAACAACGAATGTCCGTTTGAAGTATGGATTGATTTCATTTCAAGCTGTGCTAACTTTGCCCCTGCTTGATCGTGACTGCATAACATCGCTTTTGCTTCATCAGGAATTTTGACCATGTAATCAAGCCAACAACATTGGTTTTCGGGTGCATCCGGTTGAAGTTCCCCTTCCACCAAAGCAAGGTATCGCTTAGCGATGGTTCTTTCCCTAAACTGTTCAGCGATTCTAGCTGCTGCTTTACTACTACGTGTGAAAAAAACTATTCCAGATACAGGACGATCCAAACGGTGTGGGATTCCGAGGTAAGGCCTGCCTGCTTTTAAATATTTGGTTTTAAGATAGGATCTGGCCCAAGACTCAAGGCTTGGATAAGGATCAGGAGCTTGAGTCGCTAGTCCTGCAGGCTTTTCTATAATCAAGCAGTGGTTATCTTCAAATAAAACCCTAGGATCTGTAACCACATACTTCTCGCAAAATTGGAGGAATAATCAGTTTACGATGCCCGGGGTTGAAGATTATCTAGGGCAGCTTTTTCCTTATGCTGGTTGATATATTCAATTGCCTTGTTTAATACACGGTCGACAAAAGGCTTTTTATCAGATTTTTTAGTATCAAGCTTCTTATCGCGGACAATATCCTTGTCACTTCTATCAATAAGAAATTCTAGCCTTTCCTCATCTTTCAAAATAATCTCGTAATCGGGATTTGGTTTCACACCCCACTCATCGGTTTCTTTACTATCAGGAAAACGATGGATGTTTTTACCACTCGGGCGCCAGTAACTTGCAGTAGTTAGTTTCAGCGCACTGGATTTGTTTTCCAAATCTATGATGTTTTGCACACTGCCTTTGCCGTAACTACGTTCGCCGATCACCACGGCGCGATTGTGGTCCTGTAATGCAGCAGCAAGAATCTCGCTGGCACTTGCACTGTTTCGATTGATCAAAACAGCGATGGGATATTGCTCTGCGGGTAAAAGCATCGTGCCTTCGGGCCGGGCATCAATCACTTCTTCCTGCTGGTTTCTACCACGGGTGCTGACAATTTTCCCCTCTGAAAGAAACATATCTGAAATTTCCACAGCAGCTTTTAATAACCCGCCAGGATTATTTCGAAGATCCAAAATCAAGCCTTTTACCCCTTCTTTTTGAAGATTGGAGATAACATCTTTGACTTCCGCAGAGGCAGTTTCACTGAATGAACTAATTCGTAAATATCCAATTTTCGAATTCTGATCGAGGAAATAATCCCACTCATTATTTGGCTTACGCTTATCACCCAGAACACTTTGCACTTTAATGATGGCTCTGCGAATCCCAATATCCACGGGCTCTTTACCACCATCATGAACCACCGTAAGGGTAATTAATGAATCTGGCTCGCCTTGAATCAAATCAACAGCCTCGTCAATACGCATATTATCCGTATTTTTACCATCAATTTTGACAATGGTATCACCCGCCAAAATTCCTGCTTCATAAGCTGGGGTACCAACCATTGGGCTGATCACTGTTAGCAAACCACGGTTTGAACGATCATACCCCACCTGAATGCCAATACCGCCAAATTTACCTTTACTATTCCGGTTAAACTGCTTGAAATCCCGATTATTGATGTAGGATGAATGGGGGTCGAGTCGCTCAAGCCCACCATTTATCATATCTTCCACTAATTTTCGCTCTCGCTGGGGGGAAATTTCAGTGACATACCTGCCACGAACCTCGTGAAGAACATCAACGACAAGCCTGACAAGTTCATAATCGCGATCATTTTCCCGGGAAGGTGCATTGGCAACAATAACGAGCCCAAGTAAAGAAACAGCAATAATTCCAAGTAACCAACCCAAGTTCCGCCTTGACATAAGATTTCACTCCTTGAAAGCCCTTATAAATTTGTTGGGCCAATGCATCGCTCGAAGCAAGATTATTGTAATACAAAGCACAAGAATAATGGGAGTCGAGAATTGCGTAAATTTCAAAAGCTGAGAAGAAAAGCAAAAGGATCAAAAAATTGATTAATTTGGTCGTATGAATAATCAGTACATTTTCTCGATATTCCCCTTATTTCATTGACACGCTTAACCAATTGCCCTATCTTACTTTATTAGTAAAGGTTACCTGAGTTTAACCTTTCAACGTACACTTATTTTATTGAGGAGCTTTTTATGTACAGTGTAGTTCTTGCTGCGATGATGAGTACTTCAACAGCAGCCCCTGATTGCTGGTGGAAATGCTGCTATCCCCCACCACGAGTTTATGCTTGCTGTGGTGGTTGCTACGGCCATTTTGCTTACCGTCCGGTAGTTTATGCACCCTACGCTAGTTGCTACGGCTGCTATGGCTACCCAGTTGTCGCATATTCATGCGGTGGTTGCTATGGTTCCCCTGCGGTAGCTATGCCAATGTATGCTCCCAGTGCACCTGCAAAACCCCAAGAACCACCTCAAGCAAAGCCCCTTCCTGCTCCTAAACAAGGCGCAATCGATTCCAACAAGGCAACGGTTGTTTTCAAGGCTCCCTTGGATGTTAAGATTTCCATCGAAGGAAACGTAATCAACCGCACCAATGTTGAGGAAGCATTTGCAACCCCAGTTTTGGAAAACGGTAAAACCTACAGCTACAATGTTCAGGCAACTAAAGAAGAAGATGGCAAGAATGTATCCTTCTCCAAGAAGGTATCAATTAAGCCAGGCACTTCGGTAGTGGTTGAATTTGCTGAATTCAACACAACACAAACAGTTGCTCGATAATAATGGCTTTTTAAATAACCAGGTGGGTTCCTTCATGGAATCCACCTTTTTTTTATTGGGCTAATTTCCACTCATTGGATTCGTTCTTTGGGCCTATTACAAGACCTTCTTCGCTTAATTTAATCAAACCTGCAAGTATTTGTTTTTGGGCCAATTTCATCAACGGATCTGGCAACCCGCGATACACCTCATTAGCTAAAGCCTCCAAGGAATTACAGTTATTAGCCAAGGCAGCTAGCAAAGCCGTTTCTCTTTTTTCCCTATGAAAAATTGCATTTTGCAAAACATTTTTACCATAGGCGCTGGGACAACCATGAAAAGGCATGAGTAATTCAGGGTTAAAATCCGCCATACGATTCATGGAATGAATATAAGTAGCAAGGTGGCCATCAGGGGGTGATACAAGGATAGTGGTGGAAGTGGAAACAAGGTCGCCTGCAAATAAAGTTTTGGTTTTGGCTTCAAAAAAAACAAGATGCCCCGGTGCATGGCCTGGGGTATGGTAAGAAGTCAGAACAAGATTGGAACCAGTAAAAGGATTAAACCCCAAGGGGATTTGGTCACAATCGTCAATGTGTTGGTTTATTTCAACCTTGTTTAATAGTTTTTCAGCAGTAGCAAGATGGGCTAAAATCGGGACATCCCAAAGGTCCGCAAAGTGATTTGCAGAGTTGGTATGGTCTGGATGATGATGCGTGAGCAAGATGCCATAAAAAGAATCGCCCTCATTCACCCGGGCTTGAATGGCATTCTGAATGGCTAGCACGCCATGCTCATCGAGTGCCCCGGGATCTATCAAATAAAACCTGGAAAGGCCAACAAGAAAAACATTCCCTATTTGTGGAACGGAAGGCCCTGGACAAGCTACCGAAACAACTTGAACCCAAGAAGCAAATCGAACTCTTTCCAAAACAAATTCATCTTTAGAAACCAAACCGGATCCCGCAGACAATCTCCAATCCGAAGGAGGTATTTTGTTCAATTTTTCCAAAAGCGAAAGGACGGGCGGGGAAATCAAAATATCATCAGAATACCATTTTTTCAAATGCTCTGCAGGTGTTCCCCAAACACCATTTTCAAGTTCATTTTCAAAGACTTCCGGAGTCTGCCCAGAGGGAATTTTAGCAAGGAAAAATCTGGTTTCAAAACGCATGGGAGAAAAAAGCGGCGTGGTAAAGTATCCAATAGGGTAAAGTTCGGATGAAGATAAAACCCAATTATTATCCCGTAGGATCGTGGCAAAATCGATTCTTTTTTCTAAAAGGTCGCACCTTATTTGAGCTAATCTCGGACTAGACTTAATTGAATTATTCAAACTATCGCGACATAAAAGTACGCCCGTTTCCTCGAATAATTCCCGGATAGCCGCCACCACCGCTATATCCCATGGGTTTGGAGATGGTGCCATTCCTGCATCAGGGGGATCAACTTTACCTCCGGGAAATGCGTGAAATCCACCGAGAAACTTTAAAGCTTTCGCTCGTTGAACGAGAAAAATACTTCCGGGCGAATAACGATCTTCAAGAATTATCGATGCAGCAGGCAAAGGATTAGACAAAACCTTCCTCCATAATCATGAAGTGATATTTTAAATCATGGAGATTAATAAAAACTTACTCTTTAGATTTCTGAGGGGCGTTGATCGCCTTATTAACGGCATCAAGCAATTCATCCATGGAAAACGGTTTGCGCAGGTAATCAACCACACCAAGGTACTCAGCATAGGCCTTATGCCTTTGACCTTCATTTGCAGTCATCATAATAAATGGAGGAACATCTTGTTTTCCCCTAAAATGCTCTAACACCGGGTATCCACCCATTTTAGGCATCATCATGTCGATAATCACCAAATCTGGGCGTTGATTATATATCAGTTGCCTTCCCTGCACCCCGTCCCTCGCCTGAAGAACTTTGTAACCGCTCTTTTCAAGAATAAGCTTCAGCCCGTCACTTAATTCATAATCATCATCGACCAGCAATATGGTCTTGGAATCAACCATTTTAATCATTCCTCAATTATTGACAAATAATACAGGCAGGAAACTATTAGAGTAACAATCTTCTCGCAACCACACAATACTTTAAATTAATTAGCAAAAAAAGTAATCAAAAACGGAAGTATTGTTGCACTTGAAGAATAATCGATTAGCATTGAAAAATTAAAGGCGAAGTCCAAGAAAACAAGGATGTTGGTGATGCGATTTACCATGCTGGCAAGTGGAAGCAAGGGCAATTGTTCAATCATTGACGATGGGCAAAACTCATTCTTGATTGATGGCGGTATTAGCCCACGAACGCTTGAAACCCATTTGAAAATTTCAGGGTTCACCCCTAAGAGGCTTCAGGGGCTTATTCTAACCCACACCCATGGCGACCACTGGAACCCACGTTTGTTAGCCTACTGTGCGGAAAAGAAAATCCCGTGGTATCTGCACAAAACCCATGCGAGAACAATTTACGACCAACATTCTGAATTTAAAGCTTTTTACGAATCAGGATTGGTTCATTTCTATACTGCCAATAATAGTTTTGAAACTGCAACAGGATGGCATTGGCTTCCTGTGAACCTATCGCATGATTCTTTAGAAACCTTTGGATTCCGCCTGGACATAAAAAGGGATCAAAGGCCATGCATTTCGATTGGTTATCTTGCTGACTTGGGGATCTGGGACCAAGTACTCGCCCGGCAATTCACCGATTTGGATTTACTGGCTCTGGAGTTCAACCATGACGAGACACTGCAAAAGAATAGTAAAAGACCACCGTTCTTGATTCAACGAATCATGGGGGATGAAGGCCATCTTTCCAACGATCAAGCTGTTTCTTTTCTGGATTATTTAAAAAGTCTGGGAGTTCAAAAACTTCCGAAGCATCTGGTGCAAGTTCATTTAAGCGAACAATGCAACTCGCCTGAACATGCCCAGGAGTCATTAAAGTTATTTCTTAAAGACAGTGCGATAAACATGAAGGTGCAAACTGCTCAATCTAAAAAAACAACAAGCCCTATTAATCTTCTTGAAAGAAACCTGTTTGCATTTGCAGAACATATTAAAGAAAATTATTAGTAGAATAAAATCTCGCATCATCATCAAATAATATTGGAAACAACCATGACACCAGAACAATTGCTTTCAAAGCTTAACGAGTTACGAAAAGATTTTCAGGATGAAGATGACCCCACCGACCTTAACTATATGGCTTTGCATCATGCATTTCTTTTTATATCGTACAACATGGAAGGATTTAAAAAGTATTGCAAGGAAACATTCAAGAGCAAAGACTCCCCTCCAACCCCAACCCCCTGAATTACCAAAAAGTATAAAAAAACTGAAAATTAAGGACCAAACTGAGGTAGACAAGTAGGCCAAAAAAAACGATAGGCCCCTCAACAGATTTAAAAGCCATTCAGCCGCGGGGGCGTGCAGAATGGATATAAGTCGATATTTCGTGGGGGACTAATGAATATCAGAAGATTAATGTTTGTTGGCATTTTTGCCATCTCGATAACAAGCTTCGCCTCTGGGGAAACCGGAAGCGCCAATACAACAACACCTAAATCCAAATCCTGGTGGAGCATGGGTGGATCTGCAAAAAAGGAAGTTATTCCTGAAGCAGATATCAATGACAAAGAAACCATCTCAAAAACGGTTGTCATCGAACAAAACCGCAAAGTTCTAAACCGCGAAGAAAAAGCTTATTTCAGAAGGCTGGAAGCTTGCGATCGCCTCATGCAAATAGCGATCACAAACAATGACAATGGTATGCAGGAAAAAATAATCACACTGCAAGAAAAAATCCAAGCGGTTTACAACCGAAAAACTTCAAATTTACAACTGCCAGCACAGATGCCCAATGGCAACAGTTTGACTGAACTAAATACCAATCTTGATAAGGATGTGGAAAAATTACTTGCACCTTCCTCAACCAAATCCAACAAAAACCAATCTGCCCAGCGAAAGGATAATTAGTCATGAAGAATATAGCCACAGCTTTAATGCTGGGAGTTATTGCTACAACAGGTTGCGTAACATTACCCGAAATCGACAAAAAAGCTGATATTAGCACCAGTCAAGAAAAGACACGGGGATTGTCCAATGACAAAGTTCCCGTGATGGCAGACCAAATCAATGCTGACAACGCAAGTAAGATGCTTGCAAATCTTGAAGAAGAAGTCAGCAAGGCCTATCGAGAACCTTTGGAATTATCACCTGATAACAATTAATAAAGCCCGGAGTTCCGGGCTTTATTATAAAATCGCCTTAGGTTTAAGACATACTATTTTCCCTAAACGCCTCCAGACGCTGACTGCGGGATGGTTGGCGAAGCTTAATAATGGCCCTCGATTCGATCTGCCTGATTCTTTCCCGGGTTATGCCGTAAGTACTTGCAACATCTTCCAAAGTTCTTGGATGCCCATCCAGCAATCCAAATCTCATTTCTAAAACTTCTCTTTCCCTTGGGCTAAGAGATTTCAAAACCTCCTGGATACGATCTTTTAGAAGATGTTGATCAACTGCAACACCAGGGTTGCAGGTATGCCGATCATCAAGAAAATCTTCAAGAGCCCTTTCTCCATCGCCCCCCATGGGTTCATGAATACTGAGGGGGTTTTTCGATACGGTGCGCAGTAATTGGGTTTCTTCAGCACTTACCCCCACAATTTTTGCAATCTCATCTGCAGTGGGCTCTTTTCCCGTCAAACTGGACAGCTCATTTCGAACCCGTTCCACTGCGGCAAGCATTCCCACTTGATGGCAGGGAACTCGGATCGTGCGGGCATGGTCTGCCAAGGCCCGGGTAATACCCTGTCTGATCCACCAGGTTGCATAAGTACCAAACTTATAGCCTAACCGGTGCTCAAACTTATCAACCGCGCGCATCAATCCTCGATTCCCTTCCTGAATAAGATCCGAAAAAGCAAGCCCCCTAGTGCGGTAACGCTTTGCTATTGAAACAACGAGCCTAAGGTTTCCCTCTGCAAGATCCCTTCTGGCTTTGCGATATTGCTCTCTTCTGGAGACTAAAACCGCATTGAAAGCAAAGAAATCCTCTGCATTTGAAAACGAAGAAAAACTGAGATCGCGAAGCTCCTTCACAAGCCGGGTGTGTTTTTCCCTATGTTGTCGGGAACGTAAACTACCTCGCATTTCAAAGAGAATCTCTTTCATACGGGCCGAACGACTTAGAAGGTCATCCACCCAAATATCGATGAGATCAATCCGCGGCGCAAGTTCTTCTGCAAGTTTGATCGCTTTTCGGGTCTTAATCCAAATTTCTTTCCTTAAACGATTTTTTACTGCCAAGGATGTTGTGCGAAACATCGCTTGAAAATCACTTTTGGCAGCATTAACAACACGCTTTAAGGTACGAAGATGGAAAGGCATCCTGGCAATAATTTTTTCCCGCGTGATGCCCAAAGTCCCGACAACATCAACATGCGGATCGATGGGAAGCTCTCCCGCCTGAACTTTTTCAAACATCTCAATCACACGAGTAAGATTCAACAGGTTCGACAAGGCAGCTTTACGATATCGGGCACGATGACGCTCCAAACTGACAGCAAGTTTAAGTTCTTCGTTTCTATTTAAAAGTGGAATGGAACCCATCTGCCTCAGGTATAATCCCAGGGCATCGTCAGAACCTTGACTGGCAATTACCTTCTCATCTGATTTGGCAGCATTTTCCTCGCCAACCTCAGCCTCGATTTGAGTAAATATTTCTTCAGCTACCGAAGGAGAAAAAACTTCTTCAGTTTGATACGATACCAATCGTGTGGACTTAGGGCTTTTTTTAGAAGGTGCGAGATTGATATCATCCTTCTGACGCTTTAAAACTTTTTTGATGTTTTTTTTCATTATTCAAACAATCCTTAGTAAGAAACCTTTGAACCTGAAAAATTATATACACCTGTACACACAATTGTTTCAAAAGCAAAATTTTTGGATAAAATACTTCTACCTTTAATTTTAAGTAAGACTTACTGTCCAAAATCGAAGAAAATCAATCATGAGAAAAAATTTAGCTAATAAGTTTCCGAACAATTCTATTATTAGGCCTGTACCAATGATTTTTGCCTGTTTTGACAAAATTTCTTTCAGAAATGTTAAAAAAATAGGGTTGTTTGCATCAATCAGTCTGTTTTTAATCTTAAACTTTGCCTTGGCACAGGAAAACGCCCCCTCAGAACCTGAACTTTCCACCGCAGACAAATCTCACTGGGCATTCCAGGCCCCTAAAAACAGACCGCTTCCAACTGTCAAAAACAGTCCTTGGACCACGAATCCCATAGACTTTTTTATTCTTGAAAAACTGGAAGCAAAACAACTTTCCCCTTCTCAGCCAGCAACAAAAGAACATTTAATACGAAGAGTTACCCTGGACCTAATTGGCCTCCCCCCCACAATCGATGAAATAAATGCTTTTATAAATGACCAAAAACCCAACGCTTATGAAGCCCTGATCGATAGGCTTTTAAGCTCGCCTCACTACGGTGAACGTTGGAGCTTATTTTGGCTTGATCTCGCCCGATATGCTGAATCCAACGGGTACGAAGCCGATGGGGAAAGATCCCAATTCTGGCGCTACCGTGATTATGTTTTAAATGCTTTTAACTCGGACAAACCATATTATGAATTCATATTGGAACAGCTTGCCGGTGATATTCTTGCCAAGAGCTTGATCAAGCCAAATGAGGATATTCCCCAGGCTATCCTTCGCAATCCCAAAATTGCCGATCTTTTAAACGCTGTGGGTTTCAACCGTTGTGGCCCAACTCATATGGTGGGTGGAAATACCGACCAGGAAGTTCTTAGGCAGGAAAATCTTACAGAAATGACCACTGCTGTTGGCAGTGTTTTCATGGGTCTTACAATCGGGTGCGCCCGCTGTCACGATCACAAATTCGATCCTCTTTCCCAAGTGGATTATTACCGCATGCAGGGATTCTTTGGCAGCACTTATTTCAAGGAAATCGATATTGTCAGTGCAACTCAAAAAAAAGCCCGTGAAGACGAAGCCTTCAGATACAAGCAGCAATTAACTCCTCTTAAATCCTTGGTTGATGCAATCGACAAGCCCGTGCGTGACAAACTTACCAAGGCAAAAATCGAAAGCCTTGATAAAGAAACTCGGATTGCCTTGGCAACCGATGTCAAACAGCGATCACCTCAGCAGCACAAATTGGTTTCCCTGGCAAATCCATTGGTGAAGGTTACTTGGGATGAGGTTCTCGATGCTCTAACGCCCAAAGCACGGGAAGAACGCGATAAAATCAAAGCCCGCATGCATGATATCGAGGCACGAAAGCCCCAACCTTCACCCCAATCTTTTAGCATTGCAGATAATGGCACAGGGGGAACAAACTTTTTAAAACGAGGCAATCCAAAAAACAAAGGGCCCCGGATTGAACCTGGTTTCCCCAGATTGCTTGCTCCCAATGGATTACAAGCAGGCAATGGCAAAGTTCCTGATAGGCTTGATTTGGCACAATGGTTGATTAGATCTGAAAACCCACTTACGGCCAAAGTCATGGTAAACCGAATCTGGCAACAGCATTTTGGCACCGGGATTGTTGCAACTCCAAGCGATTACGGCATAAAGGGAATACCCCCCACCCATCCAGAATTACTCGATTGGCTAGCATTGGAATTCGTGAATTCTGGCTGGTCAATCAAGCACATTCACAAGCAAATTGTTTTATCCTCCACCTACAGGCAGACCTCAAAAAATGAAAACCTTGCAGGGTTGAAGGAAGATCCAGAAAACAAGTATTTATGGCGAATGAATCGCAAGCGGATGGATGCAGAAATTCTGCGTGATTCGATGATATTTGTTGCTGGAAAAATAAACCAGAAATTTCATGGACCAATGATCAAAATCCCGTTGGAGCCTGAGGTATATGATCTAATTTTCACCGAGGGTGAACCCGATGGACTATGGCTTGCCAACCCTGATCCGAATGAACATTTTCGAAGAAGTGTATACTTGTTTAACAAACGAAATGTCAGGCTGCCCGTGCTTGAAGTATTCGACCAACCCGACACCCTGGTTACCTGCCCGATCAGAAATTCCTCCACACACGCCCCCCAGGCACTTACCATGCTTAATGGTCCACTTTCCCAAGAACTTTGTCTGGCATTGGCTGCCAATATTATTGATGCTACAGGCACCAAGCAGGAAGATTGGATCACTCTTCTTTGGCAACGAGCATTAGGAAGAAAACCCACCCCGACCGAACAGGAGAATGCAAGCTCTTTTCTAACAGAACAAGCAGAGAAAATTGCAGCTTTGACTTCAGATAAAATCGCTTTGCGCATTCCCAAAACCTTTAAAAAGCAGCATGTAGACCCCAATATCGCTGCAGCTTTTTCAGATTTGTGCCTCGCTTTATATAACACCAACGAATTTGTTTACAGGCCTTAATCCTTCATGAATGAAAATAAAACCTTCGACATTTTGGGCATTGGTTGTGTTGCTGTTGATGAAATCCTTCGTATTCCAAAATGGCCTGAACAAGACACCAAAGTAAGGTTAAGCCATTACGACAGGCAATGTGGTGGATTGACAGGAAACGCACTGGTTGCAGCTTCGCGCTTTGGGGCCAATTGTGCATTCGCTGGCCATCTGGGGCTTGATTCCAATTCCGATTTTGTAAAAAACACCTTTCTTAAAGAAAACATCAACATGGACCATGTGCCATGGAAAACCGATTCCATGCCAATACATTCCTTTATTATTGTTGATGAATCCAACGACACAAGAACGATATTATTTAATCTAAATGGCTCGACGGGGGCCCCCGCAGACTCCCCGCCCGAAAGTGTTATTCTCGCAAGCAAAGTTTTGTTTGTAGATCATTACGGAATAGAGGGTATGATCCGCAGCGCTAAAATTGCTAGGCGTGCGGGAATTCCGGTTGTAGCCGACCTCGAAAGAAATGAATGGCAAGGTTTCGATGAATTGCTTTCCCTTGTTGATCATCTAATCATCTCAATAAAATTTGCACGCAGGATATCGGGATGCAGTTCGCCTGGTGCAATTGCACATAAACTTTTCACTCCTGGAAAAAAAGTGGTGGTGGTAACCGGTGGCGAAGAAGGGTGCTGGTATGTTGAAGAAAATAGGATTCTAAAACACTTTCCAGCCTATAAGGTGAAAGCAATCGACACCACGGGATGTGGCGATGTTTTTCATGGGGTGTATAGTGCATGCCTTGCTGCGGGCCTACCTATCAACGAAAGAATAAAGTTTGCATCGGGTGCTGCAGCTATTAAATCCCTGCACCCTGGGGCTCAAAAAGGGGCACCCACAAAAGACCAGGTTTTAGAGTTTCTAAACAACCGTTAAAGATGTTTTTCCAAGACGTTATGAAGCCTTGGTTTCAGAATCCTTGCCGCCCTGCGATCCATCCTCCTCCAACTGTGGCTCGACCCGTCTGGCTTTCGAAAAATCAACACTGCCATAGGATAAATCAACCTCAAGCCGGGGTTCAGTGCTTAGCTCAATCGGAATCACAACGGTAAAGGTACTACCTTTACCCAATTCGCTTTGAAGCGAAACTTCACCCCCAAGTAACTTGGTTAGTTCCCTAACAATGGAGAGTCCGAGGCCAGTTCCATCATGTTCGCGGGTAAGAGTACTCCCTGCCTGCCTGAATTTTTCAAAAACAAGATCCTGTTCTTCCGGGGCAATACCAACCCCGGTATCAGAAACCGTCATGATGTGATTTTTGCCTTCCTGCTCAACCTTTAAAAGAACTTTGCCACCTTCAGGGGTGAATTTAACTGCGTTAGAAAGCAGGTTGGCAAGAATTTGCCTGAGTTTTACCCTATCCTGCCTAAGGTTTTTGATATCGGAAGGAATGACCGATTGAAGATCGATGTTTTTCTTTTCAGCAAGGGGCCTGGTCATGGTTAAAAGGCCTTCGCTAACATCATCGAAACGGAATTCAGTAATCGAAACTTCCATCTTGCCCGCTTCGATTTTCGCAAGGTCCAGGATCTCATTAATCAAGCTGAGAAGTTGTTCCCCGGAACTCCGTATGTTCCCCGCCCAGCGAATATGTTTTTCAGTAAAGTTTTGGGTGTTGAGCAACAAGTCGCTGAAACCAAGAATCGAGTTCAAAGGCGTTCTGAGTTCATGAGACATCTTTGCCAAAAAGTCGCTTTTCAGTTTGTTGGATTCAAATAATGCCAGGTTCGCATGGGCCAATTCATCCACTTTTCTATCAAGGTTGGTGTTCACCTTTTTAAGACGATCCTGCATGCTTACAAGGTTTCGTAACATTCGATTAAATGCATGGCTGAGGTCTTCAAATTCATCGCCAGTTTGAATTTCACTCCGGACATTTAATTCTCCTGCGCTGATCGCATCGCTTACTTCTTTCAAGTGTTTTACCGGTTTCACAATCACATAACGCACGATCAGGTAACTTCCCCCCATGATTAAAAGTGCGGTTATCAAAGCATTGGAAATGAGAATTGCACGGTTGATGTGCACTTGTTTTTCAATTGAATCAATCGGGATATCCACATCAATTTGAATCATGGCGAGCAGGTCATTTTCCTTGATGGCGCCCTGCAATTGGGTATGACAAGCCATACAAGACTTGCTTGCACGAATCGCTGCGTAATAGTGATTCACAGACCGGGAAAGAAATAATTTGTTTTCTTCATTTCTATCGGGGTTATTTATGAATTCATTGAGTTGTTCATGGCCATAGGGGTCATCAGGTTTGTTTTCCGCCCTTGTAGCATTGGGAGTTATCAAGCGATAGCGATATTCCTTAAGAGCCCTAGGCCAGTTTTTTTCCCACTGCCTGCGAAAGTCCGCCAAGGCTCTGGCGGTATCAGGCGCCACAGGTAGTGCACTATCAATGGGCTTGCCATCGACTCCAACGGTTTTACAAACAGAGGTTAAAAGATGATCCACAATTTGATTAACAAGCAACCTGCAAGTTGTGGGAATTTGCTCGTAGGCAAGATGCTCGGTCTGATAAGCATACAGGGAAAAACTGCCACTGATCAAAAGAAGTATGAAGCCCCCGAAAAGGAATCGGCACTTTCGTTCGAGGCTGGTTTCGCCCAACAATCTTTTAAAAGCTCGATAAGACATTATTCCCACATATATGGATTAACTAATTTTAATACCAAGGAGATTCTACCGTGAACAGGGTTTTTTAGGCTGACAAATCGGGCAAAAATGTGTGGATCTTCCAGCGAGCACGATTTTTTTGATGAAATGACCACATTTCCTGCAGGGTTCGCCAGTTCTTCCATATGCTTGAAATTCATCCTGATACCCCCCCATCAACCCGGAACCACCAACATAATCTTTAATGGTAGACCCTCGATTTTCAATTGCCTTGCCCAGCACTTCTCCAATAGATTTCGCCAACAACAAGGCTTCTTTTTTAGACAACGATTTTGCATTTCTCTCAGGATTTAGACCGGATTTATACAAAGATTCATCTGCATAGATATTACCCACTCCGGTGATATTTTTTTGATCAAGAAGGAACGCTTTCAAATTTCGCGAACTTTTTGCAAGCGTGTCAAGCCAATAATCTTTTGGGATGTTAAAAGGTTCCGGACCCAACTCCCTCGATTCAAAAAATTCTTTTAGCGCTTGCTCGGAAAGAAACACGTCGGCTGAGCCAAACCTGCGAATATCCCGAAAGCGAAGTTCTTCTGCACCACGATCCAATGAAAAAACAAGGTTTACATGTGTTTGGCGGGGAGTTTTTTGATTGAAAACACACAATTGCCCGGTCATCCCCAGATGGATCACCAGTTGCAATTTTGAGCGTAAAGAGATAATGATCCATTTGCCCCGGCGTACAACTTTCTCGATAGTTTGATTTTCAAGCAATTGGCTCCAGAGGGGGTTCCACGGCCTACGAAGTTTTTTTCCCAGAACTTCCACCTTTACTATGGTTTTCGAAGTTAAAAGTGGGATTAAATCTCGAACTACGGTTTCCACTTCCGGCAATTCTGGCATGCCTTTTCCCTTGGATTCATCGCCTTGTGATGATTTTTTTGTTCTCTTTTCTGCTTCCTGCAAATATTGAATAACAATCCGACCCATTTAGCAATAAGTTATTATGTAGAACTTATAAGCAGGTTCGCTTGACCACCCGAACCTTCGAGTCTAGTTTGATTAGGGTGGGAATTATGTTTTTTGCATAAAAAGGTTGGACATGAACTATAAACTTCAATCAACGCCTGATGCTATGGGAAGATTCGGCCCCTTTGGTGGCAGGTATGTACCTGAAACTCTCATCGAGGCATTGAATGAACTTACCATTGAGTATGAAAAGGCCTGTAAAGACGAAGCTTTTCAAAAAGAATTCCATAGGTATTTGAATGAATATGTTGGCAGACCCTCCCGGTTATATTTTGCTGAAAGACTAACTAAAGAAGCAGGGGGCGCAAAGATACTTCTTAAAAGGGAAGATCTTAATCACACGGGCGCCCACAAAATAAATAATTCCATCGGGCAGGCACTTCTGGCAAAAAGAATGGGCAAGAAGCGAATTATTGCGGAAACTGGCGCGGGTCAGCATGGCGTAGCCACCGCTACCGCTTGCGCACTTTTCAACTTTCCCTGCAGGGTTTACATGGGCGAGGAAGACATCCGCAGGCAAAAACTTAACGTCTTTAAAATGCAAGCCATGGGTACGGAAGTCTGCCCGGTAACCACGGGCAGCAGAACCCTTCGCGATGCTGTTAATGAAGCCATGCGGGACTGGATGTCCACCGTTGGCGATACCCACTACATCATCGGCAGCGCCGTTGGCCCACACCCTTTCCCTTGGATTGTTCGTGATTTTCAATCAGTTATCGGCAAAGAATCCCGCGAACAATGCATCGCTCAAACTGGAAAACTTCCCAAGGTTGTAGTGGCTAGTGTTGGTGGCGGTAGCAATGCTGCGGGGATGTTTTATCCCTTCATTCATGACATGGATGTAGAAATTGTGGGAGTCGAAGCGGGAGGTCGTGGCCCCAAACCGGGCGGAAATGCAGCCACTTTGTCACACGGGGCCCCTGGTATTTTGCACGGAGCGTTTAGCTATGTGCTTCAAGACAACGATGGTCAAACTGCGGATGTACATTCCGTTTCTGCTGGTTTGGATTACCCAGGTGTTGGCCCGGAACATAGTTACTGGAAAGAATCAGGCAGAGTTAAATACACCAATGTAAACGATGAAGAGGCACTTGCGGGATTTGACCTTTGCTCCAAATTGGAAGGGATCTTGCCTGCGCTGGAAACAGCGCATGCAGTGGTCGAGGCAATGCGAATCGCATCCAAGCTAACCAAAGATGATGTGGTGCTTGTATGTTTTTCAGGCAGAGGAGATAAAGATTGCTACGAAATCGCCCGGGTATCAGGTGAAAGCTTGGATTAGTATTTGCGATCAAAACCTTTTTAACCTAGGTCATATTAGAATCAGGAAACAGATAAATGAATGTAATAGATGCTGCGTTTGAGCGCTTGAAAACTGGGAATAAGAAGGCATTTATCCCTTTCATAGCTGCAGGAGACCCAGACCTCGAAGGCACCAAGGATCTGGTCAAGACGCTGGCAAAGAACGGGGCCACCGTTATTGAAATTGGTTTTCCGTACAGCGACCCGATCGCAGATGGCCCAGTCATTCAAGCTGCCTACACCCGCGCCCTCAATAAAGGTCTTAAAATCGAAAACATTTTCAAGGCCATTGCAGATGTATCGTCAGAACTTGAAAAAGAGAAAACTCTGGTTCCCTTTGTTGCAATGGTATCCATGAGCATCATCCACCGATTTGGCAAAGAGAAGTTCATAGCCGAGTGCTTGAAGTCTGGGTTTTCCGGCTTGATTATTCCAGATCTTCCAGTTGAAGAATCTTTCGAAATATCCAAGGATCTTAAAAAATCTGGGCTTTCTTTGATTCTTTTGGTAACACCAAACACGCCAAAAGAAAGGGCTTTGCTGATCCTTTCTGCATGCAGCGGCTTTGTTTATTGTGTCAGCGTTTCAGGTATAACAGGGGAAAGGGACAAGATCCCCGAAAAACTCCTGCAAAATCTTGCTTGGCTAAGAAAACAAACCTCCCTGCCCTTGTGCGTGGGATTCGGCATCAGCAAACCTGAACACGCAAAAGTATTGAGGGACCACGCAGATGGTGTGATTGTGGGTAGTGCCTTGGTTAGGCATATTGAAACCGCAGAAAAAGTAGGATTACCTGCAGTAAAGACTGCGATTGCAAATCTTGCGGGGTCTTTGGTTAGTGCGCTTAACTCTTAAAAAAGGATGAAACAACTTGCAGGAACGAAAGCGCAGAAAAATCGAACGCGAGTTTGGCGTTCCTATTGCAGGCGAAATCCTCGAACCCGAGCATTGGACTCAAACTGCCCTCAAAAAACTTCCCCACGAGGGAGCCTTGGATATTCATCAATTATTTGGCAGAAGTGCACCCTTGATTGTTGATGTAGGATGTGGCAATGGAAGGTTTATTCTAGGAAGTTCGGTATGGCGGGAATCCTTTGATCACTTGGGAGCAGATATTTTGCCCGTGGTCATTCGATATGCAACACGCAGAGGAAACCAGAGGGGATTAACCAATGTCCGTTTTCTGGTTACAGACGGGCTAAACTTTGTGGAAAAGCTTTTGCCAAAGGGATCGGTTTCTGAGTTGCACTGCTATCATCCCCAACCCTACCACGCACCAGAAAAATCTCTCGAAAGATTGCTAACTCCAAGATTTATGGCTGCGGTTCACCGTGTGCTTGTGCCTGATGGGCAAATTTTTCTGCAAACTGATAGCAAAGCTTACTGGGATTACATGAAAAGCATTTCTTCTTATTTTTTTAGTTTTAGCGAAAGAATAGGATGTTGGCCTGATTCGCCACGGGGGCGTACCAGAAGAGAAATTCTTGCGATTAAGCGCGGAATGACCATCTACCGTGGAAGTGGAACCAAGTTAAATCATTTGCATGAGGATGATCTACAAAAGCTGGAATCTGATCTACCCATGCCTTTATTTACAACAGAAAGCTATCTGCATAAGTTGGATTTTGAAGAAAATCTGACCCACGAAAAAGAGTAATTCCCTATGGGGGAACTGCTCTCTTTTTGAATCAAAACAAAACGTTTACTTGTTCATACCCGGAAACTCAAGTTTTTCTGCCAACTCGGGATCCAATGGCTTGGTACCTTTGCATTTTGGGTACTTGGAACAGCCAAGGAAAAAGCCCTTACGGCCAGGCCTTAGCTTCATTGGGCCATCACACTCAGGGCATGTATCTGTAATTTCAATATCGGGAATTTCCACTTTGGGTGGAGGAGGATACATGAGGTTTACCTTTTCCTTCAATTCTTCAGGAATAGGTTTGGTACTGCGGCATTTGGGATACGCAGCACAACCAAGGAAGGGCCCGCGGGGACCTTTTCGAATATTCATGGGCCCGCCACATTTCTCACATTTGACACCCAGGTCCAATTGTGCAACAGGGTTTCCTGAAGCATCAACATCCTTGGCATTTTTGCATTTAGGATAACCAGTACAGGCAAGAAAAGGC
Source organism: Planctomycetota bacterium (assembly GCA_009920765.1). Lineage (GTDB taxonomy): Bacteria > Planctomycetota > Planctomycetia > Gemmatales > Gemmataceae > UBA969. Next base: position 117,497 of record RFZJ01000001.1, read on the forward strand.
CCTCGTTTACCTTCACGGATAACCATGGGTTTGGAGCATTTTTCACATGTATGTTCAGTAGGTTTGGTTGTCACAACAGGTACCCCTTCAGGGTCAAAATTCATGGTAGTTTTACAATCAGGATATCCAGAGCAACCAAGGAAAGGCCCTGTTTTACCTGATCTTTGTAACATTTGTTTGCCACAACTTGGGCAAATATGTTCAGTAAGAACAGGTTTTTCGCGGGGCTCAACACCTTCAGCACGCTTGATATAATTACATTCAGGGTAACCTGCACAGCCGTAAAAACGGCCACGTCTACTATACCTTTCAATAATTTCCTTGCCACACTGGGGGCATTTTTCCGTGGCACCTGGCATTTTTTCCTTGGCATCCTTCATTGATGAAGAAAATGGACCATAGAAATCATCCAAGACCTTGTTCCTTGGCACTGCAGAGGTTTCAATTTGATCTAATTCTTCTTCCATTTGGCTGGTGAATTTAAGATCCATGACAGTTGGAAAATAATCCACCAGGAGGTCATTTACCTTGATTCCTATATCGGTGGCAAAGAACCTTCGGTCTTTGACTTCAACATAAGACCTTTCCTGTATTTTGCTGATAATGGTGGCATAGGTACTAGGCCGGCCGATCCCCTCTTTTTCCAAAACTTTTACCAAACTGGCTTCACCATAACGTGAGGGTGGTTGAGTGAAATGCTGGCTGCCAACCAATTCTTGTAGATTTAATTTCTGTTTTTCTTTGAGATCGGGAAGCATGGTGTCTTCCTGTTTACCACCGGGGGCCAGCACCTTTCGAAACCCTGCGAACTTAAGAATCTTACCTTGCGCCTTAAACAAGCCCTTGTCGCATTTCACCTCAACCTGGGTGACGGAAAAGACTGCGGGCTTCATCTGGCTTGCAACAAAACGATTATAAATCAGCGCATAAAGCTTCGATTGCTCGAGAGGAATCAAGGCTGCAACCTTTTCGGGAGTGTAGTTTAAATCGGTTGGGCGAATGGCTTCATGGGCCTCCTGGGCACTCTTCCCAGAAGCAAAACGGTTTGGATTTGCGGGCAGATAATCTGCGCCATGTTTCGTGCCTATCAGTTCCCTGCAAGATTTTAAGGCATCATCGGAAACTCGGGTGCTATCGGTTCGCATGTAGGTGATCAATGCAATCGACCCCTCACTTCCCAAATCCACGCCTTGATACAAACGTTGCGCAATCCCCATGGTTCGCTTGGCGGTATAGCGCATTCTGATACTTGCCTGCTGCTGCAAGGTACTGGTGGTGAAGGGAGGTGGAGCTTTTTCTTCACGGTCTTTTTGTTCAAGCTTGGAAACTTCATAGCTGCCTTTTTCAAGGATACGAGCGATTTCCAGGGTACTTTCTTCGTTTACTGTTGAAAACTTACGGCCATCCCATTCGTTGAGTTCCGCTTTAAAAACACCTTCGGGAAGATCATTCGAATTAGGTGTTTCTTCGACACCTGCTGCTTCTATTTCTGGATCTGGTTCGTCTTCATCTTCGCTTTCTTTTTCAGAACCTTTGGCATTTTTAATGGTCAACAGGTTTTTCTTGGTTGATTTCCCTTGAGTGGAGAGGGTGGCAATAATTCTCCAATATTCTTCAGGTTTGAAAGCTTGAATTTCTTTTTCACGATCGACAACAAGCCGAACTGCAACGGATTGCACACGACCAGCACTAAGTTCGCGTGCCAAAACCCTGCTTAAAAGCGGGCTGAGATTATAGCCCACTACGCGATCAAGAAATCTTCGTGCTTCTTGGGCATTAACAAGCCCCATGTTAATTGCACTTGGGGTGTTAAAGGCTTCGGTAACCGCCTTTTTTGTGATTTCGTTAAAAGTCACACGCCTTGTTTTTTTAGGATCAAGATCCAATGCCTCGCTTAGATGCCAGGCGATGGCCTCTCCCTCGCGGTCAGGATCAGGCGCCAGATAAACCATGTCAGCTTTAGATGCCAACTTTTTTAGGGCAGCTAATTCTTCTTTTCGGTCCGAAAGATTTCTGTAAGTGGGGGTCCAGCCTTCCTCGATATCAATTCCAAATTTACTTTTTGGTAAGTCACGGATATGACCTTTACTTGCAGCAACATCGAAGGAATCACCCAGATATTTCTGGATAGTTTTTGCTTTTGCAGGTGATTCCACGATGACCAAGCTTTTTTTCTTTTTCGGTGCCACTAAACTAACTCCAGACTTTTTGCTTCAGTTTCAATAATAATCTAGTTAAGATTCTACAATTGAATAAGTTGAGGTTGTATGGAAAGTAAGACCCGCTACAATCCCTACCTTGTTTGGATTGTCCCAACATTCCATTAATATAGGGTCTTGCGGGGTGTCAAGGCCTAAGAGTTTAAATTTTGTGCTATTTTTTTCCGTAAAGGACTCGGACATATGGCTTTTAACCCTTTTGAAAGTTTTCGAAAAAATCAACGCACACTTATGGCTTTTGCAGCCATCGTATGCATGATCGTCTTTGTTTTTTCCTTCGGACAGGGCGATTTTTTTCAAACCCTGCAGGAATGGCTGTCCACCCGGACCAGACCGGGAATTCAAGTTACCACATTATACGGTGAACCAGTTTATGAAGCCCAGTTGGACAAAATTGCTCGCCAACGCGACCTTGCAAATACTTTCATGGTGCGTACCACCGCCATGGGAGTAAATATGGCGATGACTGAACTGGAAAAGCAACAAAAAGATATTAAAGAAGGCATGGAAAACCCTTTTGGCAGGGTAATGCAAGGCTGGGGCATGCGCAGGAATCCTTTTTTTGCGCAACAAATGCGCTTACCTCCGGGTTGGCAGGCAATGAGCGTTCAAAACGACTTGAGTTTTCTTTCCGCACAAGCCACCGTTATTAAAAATCCTGATCAGTTGCGTATGCTGGAAACACTATCAATTTCTCTCGGTTTCGAAGCTTGGGAAACCAATACCGCAATGCGTGGACTTGAAGAGATGTATTTTGGCGGCGGCAAAAACCCTGAAGATCTCTTGGATTTCATGATTTGGCTTAAGGTTGCAGATAAGCTTAATATCAAGCTTTCCAAAGATGATATTCGAATGGCAATAAACCGAGAAGCTGCTAATCAAGAGGTATGGCCCTCGGCAATTTCTTTGAAACAAATCCCCAGTGTTCAAGGGTTGGCCAGAAATGGCGCTCTTAACGAAGATGAACTCCTATCAGGGCTAACTAACGAATTTCGAGTGATCATGGCCAAGGAATCGATTCTAGGCGAATCCCCTGGAGTTCGTTCTTACCGCGACTTGCGGGAACCTTTGCAGCGTCTTGGAAATGCGGGAACCCCCAGTCCTTCCGAATTCTTCAACTTTTTTAAAGATTACCGGGCCAGCCTTGGGGTAATTATGCTTCCCATTCAGGCAGAGGATTTTATTTCCAAAGTTACTGAAGAGCCCACTCAAGAAGAAATTAAAAGTTTTTACAACACCTTTAAGAATGATGAAGTAAACCCAGGCAGTGACCGTCCAGGATTCCGCCAACCCCGCATCGTCAAGGCTGAATACGCAACTGCCAAGGCAGAATCACCAATATTCCGAAAAAAGGCAGAGGCTAACGCTTTGGCGCCCTTCGTAACACGGACTTTGGCCTTTTTACAGGCTGATAGTTTTGGTGGTTCCATTGGTGCTTCAATTGGTAATATTCTCCCAGGGTTTTCCCAAGAACCCATGTATGCTGAATATCGCATTTTCAAAGATTCCCGTTCCTCCTGGTTCGATCCGCCCTTTGCTTCCTCCGAAGTATTGCATGAACAAAGCACCCAGCAACCAGCTTTGATTGCTGCTTTAGTTGGTCAAATTGCGGGCACCCAGCAAACCCTTGGCTCGCCGTTTCTTACCGCCGCAATTTATCCCGGTGGTGCATTAGCGTTTGAGGCCTCGGTAAGGCTCAAAATCCTTACTTCAACGATTTTGTCTTGTGCATCTACAAACCCTTATACTGCAATTTCTTTGCCTTTTAATTTTGTGCCACCGGTTCCTGAGATGGAAACGGCCATAACCACTCTTTTTGAAAAGTACCTTGATATTCTCTCCCCCAGAATGATGCGTGAAAACTTTGTTCTTTTCACCGAGGAACTTGCCAAGCTTAAAAATAAGCCTGAAGATGCCAACAAGCTGGTAGCTAAAGGGGCCTCAGAATATGGCTTGGAGATTCGGTCCATGAAATCTCCAAAGCCTTATTTTGAAATGGCAACCGTACCAGAATTCACTGAACTAAAAAAATCCTTCATTGAATCTTACCGCGATGCGCCCCAAGCGCCCGAATTCTGGCAACTATTTTTCCAAGGCAATGGCACCTACGAAACCACCCGATGGTCTCCTGATGAACGCATGTTCCAAAACGATCCCAGCAGATGGATATTTTCCAAGGAACCCTATTTGATATGGCGATCCGAGGATATTGCACCCAAAGACCGAACACTTGCAGAAGTTACGCCTGAAATTATCAAGGCTTGGAAACTGCAAAAGGCTAGAAAACTTGCACGTGCAGAAGCTGAAAAAATTGCTGAAGAGGCCAAAAAGAAAACCTGGCCCACTAATTACAACGATATTGTTCGAGAATCAAAGGGTTATTTTGCAGGCTTGATTGCAAGCAAGAAAGATTCCGATTTGAAGGAACTTAGTGGAGTAACCAGGATTTTACCACAAAACACCACAGGTCCCGGGCAATCCAAGGTTTATCAAGCATTCCGTATTCCCACGGATGTTATTCCATACCCTAGAAATAACCTTGTGGACCAGCTACTTTCCCTGAAAAAACCGGGCGAAGCCATGGTGGTTCGTGACCGCCCTGAAAATACTTTTTATGTAGCTCTGCTTCTTTCCAGAGCTGAGCCAGGTTCTCAGGAATTTAAAAAGATCTACGAAAATGCTTCTTCCCGGTCCAAGGAACCTGACACCTTGTGGCAGTTATTCCTGGATCGATACAGCAGCGATTTCAAGATCGAAACCATGAAAAAGTTGCGCTCTGAAGCCTCCAGCAAGCTCGATGATAACGGTAGAATTCCCATTGCTGATTCTTATCGCAATAGAAATACCAAGGAAGATTCTGGCAGTTAAAGTCGAATGATTTTTGATATTTTGAAGCCGGCTTTTTATAAAAGCCGGCTTTTTTTACGCCCCAAATTCATTCATCTTTGTAATTGTAACATCGGGGCCTTCCAGTTTGTGCAACAAATGCTTGGGAACAGAGCACACAAAAAGTGCCTTATCATCAACAAATTCTTGTCTCACAATTTCCGCATTTGATGCAAGGTAAGCAAACAACTTTCCGTTCCCGGAATTGGCCTCAATCTTTAACATGACAAATTCAGAACTAAGTGCACTTATGACAGCATCCCTTAGCTGATCAATTCCTTGCTGTGTTGCTGCACTTATACAAACCGCATGAGGATGCCTGGCCTGCAATACATGGAGGATCGATTCATCAGCAATTTTGTCGATTTTATTTAGCACCAGGAGGGTTGGCTTATTGGCGCAGCCAATTTCTGAAAGTACTTTTTTTACCGCGCTAATTTGTTCTTCAACCTGGGGGCTACTGGCATCAACAACATGTATCAACAATTTTGCCTGCATTGTTTCCTCAAGGGTTGCCTTAAAGGAAGCAACCAAATGGTGGGGTAGATCGCGAATAAATCCCACCGTATCGCTTAAGAGCACTTTACCCCATTCCTTCAGGCGCCATTGCCTAGTACGCGTATCTAGCGTTGAAAAAAGCTTGTCTTCAACCCCAACCCCCGCCCCAGTTAAAGCATTCATCAGCGTGCTTTTTCCAGCATTGGTATAACCCACGAGGGAAACGGTATGTTCGCCTACACGAGATTGAACTTCCCGTTCTTTTCGGGCTTGAACTTCTCGAAGTTTATTTTTAAGATCGCGAATGCGATATCCTACAATGCGGCGATCTTCTTCCAACTGGGTTTCACCAGGGCCCCGCATGCCAATACCAGCAGCAATTCTGGAAAGATGAGTCCACATTCTTTTTAGGCGTGGTAAGGCATAAACCAGCTGGGCAAGTTCAACCTGAAGCTTGGCTTCCACAGTTCTGGCACGGGTAGCAAAAATATCAAGAATCAATTCACTTCGATCAAGAACCTTTACTTTCGTAGCTTTTTCAAGGTTTCGGACTTGTGCTGGGGAAAGTTCGTTATCAAAAATGACCACATCGGCGTCGGTCATAAGCACTTGTTCCTGCAATTCCTCCAGTTTTCCCTTGCCTATATAGGTTGCAGGGGCAATTCCGTGCCTTTTTTGGCTGATTCCACCGACAATAATAGCACCTGCGGAAGCTGCAAGACCCCGAATTTCTTCAAGTGGATCTTCATTTAAAGGGCGTTCTGAAAGAACAACACTAACAAGAAATGCTTTTTCGGAGCCTACAGTTATTTTTTCGCGTGGAACTTCAAGGGTCACGGTTTGATTTATTCTCCTTAAAAACAGCCCGGGAAAGAAAATACCTCTAGGTATATTACACAGAAAAGATTAGCATCTCGAAAGATGGATCTCTATTGAAATTATAGGCTGCGGTTCAGGAGAACTAAATCAAGGTTTATATTTCAGAAAGTTAAATTGCATGATTTTGAGAAAACTCTGAAAATCTTGCACTATAAATGATCAAGGAGCCATCAAAGTTTCCGTATTGGCCAAGCTGGACTATCCCAGTCTTGTCGGAAACATAGAATAGAATCGTCGGGCAATTTGTTTGCCTGCTTCTAGTTTTTGTGCCATTGGAGTGGTGCTTATGGATAATGGCAACGGTGGTGTGAATGGGTCATCCTCCGCTATTATGGAACCCACATCGGTTCCAAATGATGTTGACATGGTGGAAACCCGCGAGTGGCTCGATTCTCTTTCTTCGGTTTTACAAACCAGTGGTATCGATCGAGCGGAATATCTTCTTACCCAATTACGCCTAAAAGCTCATAGTGCTGGCGTAAATATCCCCTTCACTGCTAATACCCCCTACATCAATACAATTCCACCGGGCAAACAACCCGCCTACCCAGGCGACCGCGAAATCGAACGCAAAATCAAAAGCTTGATCCGCTGGAACGCCATGGCCATGGTTGTTCATGCCAACGAATTAGATGGCACCTTGGGTGGCCATATTTCAACTTTTGCCTCCAGTGCAACTCTTTATGAGGTGGCTTTCAACCATTTCTTCCGTGGTCCAGAGACTCCAGGCGGAGGCGATTTGGTTTATTTCCAAGGTCATGCTTCACCTGGTATTTATTCCAGGGCTTTCTTGGAAGGCAGACTCAACGAACAAAACCTTAAAAATTTCCGTAGAGAACTTGAACCAGGCGGTGGGTTATCTTCTTACCCCCACCCTTGGCTTATGCCTGATTTCTGGCAATTCCCCACGGTTTCAATGGGCCTTGGACCCATTATGTCCATTTATCAAGCCAAGTTTAACCGTTACCTTCAAGATCGTAAAATCGTTCAACCCTCGGACCGAAAAGTCTGGTGCTTTTTAGGGGATGGCGAATGCGATGAACCCGAAACTCTTGGAGCGATTAATCTTGCTTCAAGAGAACACCTCGACAACCTCATTTTTGTCATCAATTGCAACCTTCAAAGGCTAGATGGCCCTGTACGAGGTAATGGCAAAATCATTCAAGAACTAGAGGCCGCTTTTAAAGGTGCGGGCTGGAATGTTATTAAAGTTATTTGGGGCAGCGAATGGGATCCTATTATTGCCAGAGATCGCACGGGCATTCTTTTACACCGCATGAATGAAACCGTTGATGGTGAATATCAAAAATATGCTGTCGAAGATGGGGCCTATTTAAGGCAGCATTTCTTTGGGAAGTACCCCGAACTTCTCAAGCTTGTTGAAGATTATTCTGATGAACAACTAACCAAGCTTCGTCGAGGTGGGCACGACCCATTAAAAGTTTATGCTGCTTACAAGGCCGCAACCGAAACCAAGGGAGTCCCCACGGTTGTTCTTGTAAAAACGGTCAAGGGTTATGGCTTGGGTGAAGCGGGTGAAGGCATGAATATCACCCATGGGCAGAAAAAGCTAAAAGCTAAGCATCTTCTCGATTTCAGAACCCGCTTTAATTTGCCTTTTTCAGATGAAGATGTCAGCAAGGCACGATTCTTCCTGCCCGACCAAAACAGCCCCGAAATCAAATATCTGCATGAGCGCAGAAAAGCTTTGGGTGGATACCTGCCTGTTCGGACTTCCAAGGCCCCTGATCTAAAAACTCCGGGTCAGGAATTCGTCAATCGTTACGTTTCTGGAAGTGGTGATAAATCACCTTCTACCACCGGCGTTTTTGTAGACATGCTTGGCCAGTTTCTTAAAGATAAAGAAATCGGGGCACGCGTTGTACCCATTATTCCTGACGAAGGCCGCACCTTTGGCATGGACCCTTTCTTTACCACTTTCAAAATCTATTCCCATGTCGGGCAACTCTACGAACCCGTCGATGCGAAAATGGCAGTCACTTATCGTGAAGCCGTTGATGGCCAGATTCTTGAAGAAGGGATTACTGAAGCCGGAGCTATGTCTTCATTCATCGCAGCAGGAACATCTTATACCACGCATGGCGCACAGATGATTCCCTTCTACATCTATTACTCCATGTTTGGATTTCAGCGAATTGGCGATCTTGCCTGGGCTGCTGCAGATCTTCGAACCAGGGGCTTTATGCTAGGAGCAACTGCGGGCCGCACCACGCTTAGTGGCGAGGGGTTGCAGCACGAAGACGGCCATAGCCATCTGGTGGCTTCTACCGTGCCCAATCTGGTTGCTTACGATCCTGCTTATGCTTTTGAACTTGCGATTATTTTGCGTGATGGCATCCGCAGGATGACAGGCCCAAATCAAGAGGATATCTTTTATTATATCACTCTGTACAACGATAATTACCCCATGCTTCCAATGCCTGAAGGTGCTGAGGAAGGTGTCCTCAAGGGTATTTACAAACTAAAAAAATCCCCCATCGCAACCCAAGGCGACAAGAAGGTTCATTTGTTCGGTAGTGGGCCAATTCTTGTTCACACTTTAAAAGCCCAGCAAATGCTAGCAGAACAATTCGGCATCGCTGCAGATGTTTGGAGTGTCACAAGCTACCGCGAGTTACGCAGGGAAGCATTGGAAGTAGATCGTTGGAATATGCTTCACCCAACTCACACTCCCAAGCTTTCCTATATCGAAAAAATATTGGCTAAAGAAGATGGGGTTTTCATTGCTGCAAGTGATCATATGCGTTCAGTTCCTGAGATGGTTACACGATGGGTTCCAGGCGGGCTTTTTGCCTTGGGCACCGATGGTTTTGGTAGAAGCGAAACCAGGCCTTCCCTTCGAAGACATTTCGAAATTGACGCAGAATGCATCACTGTTGGCACGCTTTACCAACTTAGTAAAAAAGGTCTGATTGAAACTTCTGTCGTTGCGGATGCCATTGCAAAATTGGGCATCAACCCAGAGAAAATCAGCCCGATGACCGCTTGATTATGTTGTTCCAGCCTTTGATGAGCTGTGAATTTAATCCCTGGTTCTTACTTGCAAGGATTTTGTACGATGTCCATTGAATTTAAGCTGCAAGCCCTTAAAGAAAATGTCGAGATAGTTGAAGTTAACGCCATCAAGGTAAATGTGGGAGATATTGTTACCAAAGATCAACCTTTGGTAGAGGTTCAGGCGGATAAGGCTGCACTCGAAGTGCCCTCCCCCGCTGCAGGAAAAATCACCCAGATTCTAATCAAACAAGGTGATCAGGTAAAAATAGGACAACTTATCTTTGTCATCGACCCAGCCTCTGCCGGCACTGCTTCCACTGCAACTGTACCACAGGCTCCTGCTCAAAATACACCTAAACCCACTCAAGCCACCGCCGTTGCTCCAACTGTAGCTCCTGCTCCAGTTGCAGTCACTGCTTCCTCCAAATCCACCCATGTTACTCTTGCTAATGACGATAACAAAGTAATCCCAGCTGGTCCCTCCACCAGAAGGATCGCTAGGGAACTTGGCGTAGACCTTAGTCATGTTCCGGGAACTGGAAGGCATGGCAGGGTTAGCGAAGATGATGTACGAAGTTTTGTAAGAACCAATGGTTCAGGCGGTTCTGCTGGGGGCTCAATCTCTGTGCCTCCACTTCCACGGTTTGAAGATTTTGGCGCTGTAGAAAGACAACCCATGTCCGCCATTCGAAGGGCTACCGCCAAACAGATGTCGCTTTCATGGAGTATCGTTCCCCATGTTACTCAAAGTGATTTATCAGACATCACCGATTTTGAGGCATTCCGAAAGTCGCAATCAAAGGGGCCAAAGTTCACCATCTCAGCTTTCGCAATGAAAGCTGTTGTAGTTTTGCTTAAAGAATATCCGGTATTCAACAGCAGCATCGATGTAGCAGGCAACCAGATCATCCACAAAAAGTTTTACAATATCGGGGTTGCTGTAGATACAGAAAATGGACTTCTTGTTCCTGTGATCCGTGATGTCGACAAAAAAAGCATCGTCGAACTTGCTGAAGAATTAACTTCTATTGCAGAGAGAGCACGACAGCGCAAACTCGATTCCAAGGATTTAACAGGGGGCACTTTCACCATAACAAATCTTGGTGGAATTGGTGGCACAGGGTTCACCCCCATCGTCAATTATCCTGAAGTTGCCATTCTGGGTATTTCACGTGGCAGGCTTGAACCCGTTGTTCATAACGGGGAAATTGTCCCACGATTGATGATGCCTTTGTCTCTCTCTTATGATCATCGAGTGATTGATGGGGCGGCGGCGGCTAGATTTACCAGGCGTTTGGCGGAGATGCTGGAAAACCCTTACCAGCTTCTTATTCACGCTTAAATTCAGACATCTTGACTACTTTGTTTAAATAAGGATCTAATGAAATGGCACAGATTCAAGAAACCCAACTGGCTGTTTTAGGTGCGGGGCCAGGGGGATATGCCGCTGCATTTCTTGCTGCAGACCTCGGTATGAAAGTCACCCTTATTGAAACAGGGCCCAAACCCGGTGGTACATGTCTTAACGTTGGATGCATCCCATCAAAATCCGTTTTACATGTCGCAAAACTTATCCAAGATGCAAAGGAAGCAATACACTTCGGCCTTAAATTCGGCGAACCAAAAATCGACCTTAATCTTGTTCGTGGCCATTGGCAGAATGTCGTCAGCTCCTTTTCCACGAATTTGGGAAGGCTCTGCGATGCACGGAAAATCAACTTTGTTCAAGGCAAGGGTAAGTTCTCTTCGCCCAATACCATCGAAGTCGAAGGAAAAGGCACGGTCAAATTCGAAAAATGCATAATCAGTACAGGGTCTAGTCCCACCAAACCACCTGCTTTCAATCTTCCCACCAATCGAATCATGGACTCCACTGGAGCTTTAAAACTTGAAGATATACCGGCAAAGCTTCTTGTCGTTGGTGGTGGTTATATCGGATTGGAACTGGGTTTTGTTTATGCTTCTTTAGGTAGCAAAGTTACCGTTGTAGAAATGTCGGATGGCTTATTGCCTGGCGCTGATCGCGATCTGGTTATGCCTCTACACCGCAGACTGGAAACCATCTTCCACAAAATCTTCCTTAAAACCAAGGTGGTTAAAGTTGAAGAAGTTGCAAAGGGAATCAAAGCCACGATCGAAGGCCCTGAAGTCACTGAGAAAGAACCCATTTTTGACAGGGTGCTGGTTTCGGTTGGTAGAAGGCCCAACACAGGCGATATTGGACTCGATAAAACTGGCATAGTTTTAGACCAAAAAGGATTCATCCCTGTTGATGATCAAAGGCGCACTGCTGTTGAGCATATTTTTGCAATTGGCGATGTTGCTGGCGATCCCATGCTTGCACACAAGGCGACCTACGAAGGTAAAATTGCTGCTGAGGCACTTGCGGGAGAACCCGCTGTTTACGATGTCAAAGCTGTTCCTGCTGTTATTTTCACCGACCCCGAAATTGCTTGGTGTGGCTTAACTGAAAATGAAGCACAGGCCAAAGGTATTGAAATTAAACGCGTTCGTTTCCCTTGGGCAGGTTCAGGGAGGGCCATGACCCGCAAGCGGACTGAAGGTCTTACCAAATTATTGGTAGACCCAAAAACCGAGCGGATTCTTGGCATTGGTATTGTAGGCGTGGATGCTGGCGAAATGATCGGCGAAGCCATGCTTGCAATTGAAATGGGCGCATGTGCCCGCGATTTGGCTATGACCATGCATGCGCACCCCACTCTTTCGGAAACCCTTTCTGAAGCTGCTGAATCGATTTTCGGACACCCTACCCATGCCATGCCCAAAAAATCTTGAGCGTAACACGCTCTAGCTTTAAAGTTAAAACAAAAAAGAAGGACCAGAGTTTTTCCTCTAGTCCTTCTTCATTTTATAAGTAACGGGCTTACCAGCTTAGTTTGGCAGAAGTTCTGGCCCCTCGATTACTTTAACCTTGCTTTCTTTCTTTGTTGGTTCAAGTTTGATTGGCTCTGCTTTTTTCATCACAGGCACTGGACTCAAGGTGGGATTCGAGCCAGGGGCCAGCAAATTCATTCTAGATGCAGGCTTGGCAATTACAGGCGCACCATTGGACATTGGTAAAGGCGGAATAATGGTTGGCGCATCTAATAATGGTGGTTCACCACTTTGGATCGCACTTTCAATATTTTTAGGTGCAGACCTATACCCTGCAAGATTGTACTGCAGCAAGGAACTTCTTGCCTGAATACGAACTCTCATAGATGCATCTTTGCTAACCGAATTTTCAAGTGCCTGGCCAACCAAGGGAGAAACCGGCCTGATTTTGCTAAGGGATATTGCGGCCTCAGCCCTTACTGAGGGCTTTTTATCATTCGCCAACGCCTCAATCAACACTGGTACAATCATTGGGAAAGCTACAGTATCAAATTGTCTTAACTCTGAAGCTGCATCAGCTCTTTTATCTTCATCCCCATCTGTTTTAAGAATTCCTATTAACTCGGGTACTCTTTCAACGGGGTTTTTAACAGGCTTCTTGCCAAAGAACAAACTGCCATTAATTACGCCTGCTTGCACAGGCCCCATACTGGCAACACCAAGCATCATTACTAAAAAAAAGCGACTGTCCATGATTCCCTCCAAACAGCCAGTAACAATTAAATAACCCTAAGCGATAGATTTTCAAATCGACCAACAAAAGGGTTTACCTCCTGATATTGCCGGGGCAGGAAAGCTAATTTCTCTAAGAGAAACCTTACTACCGGTACATTTTCACTTTCTGTAAAAACTTATAACGCTTGTATGAATGGGTGGGGCTGGGAAGGATTTACAGAGGTTTTAAAATGCCCATACAATCGTTACATTTTAAAGCCCTTATGCCTATGGTATTTAGGTAAACTCAGGATATGATACCCAAATGGTTAGACTTATTTAAATTGAAAGGCTTTTGAAATGATTCGCATCGGACTTGCTGGCATTGGTTTCATGGGAATGATTCATTACCTGGCTGCACAAAAACTCAAAGGTGCTAAAGTTACTGCTATTTCAAGCAGAGATCCTAAAAAACTTGCAGGTGACTGGCGCGGGATTCAAGGGAATTTCGGCCCTGCAGGCACCCAGATGAACCTTTCCCAACAAAAAAAATATGAACGCTTTGAAGACATGATTGCTGATCCTGATATCGATCTTATCGATATTTGCTCCCCAACGCATCTTCACCCCAGTATGGCCATTGCCGCCCTAAAGGCTGGGAAGCATGTGCTTGTCGAAAAAAGTATCGCATTAGATATCAAGTCAGCTGATGCAATGGTGAAGGCTGCAAAAAACGCAGGTAAACTTTTGATGGTTGCACATGTGCTGCCTTTCTTTCCTGAATTCGCTTTTGCTGCAGAGGCCATTAAGTCTGAAAAATATGGCAGACTTCAAGCAGCGCATTTTGTACGGGTCATCTCCAAACCTGATTGGTCAAGCGACATTGATGACAGTTCTAAAACCGGTGGCCCGGCTGTTGATTTACACATCCACGATACTCACTTTATCGGGCTCATTGCTGGCGTTCCGGGACGAATTTTCTCTAATGGAATCACCAGAAACGATGGCACGGTTGAGTTTCTTACCACCCAGTATTTGTATGGGGATAATGGTCCTGCTATTTCTTGCAGCAGTGGGGCACTTAATATGCCGGGCAGAACTTTTGCACATGGTTTTGATATTTACATGGAAAAAGCCACCCTCACTTATCATTCCGCAGGCCAACCTCTTACCTTGCTGACAAAGGATGGTAAAACTAAACAACCGGTCTTAAGCGGTGGTGGCGATCCACTTTTTGCATTCACTAAAGAAATTCAATCTGCAGTTAATGGGGTGGTAAAAGGAGTCGAACCAGACCTACTTAGTGGCGCCCTAGCACGCGATGCCTTGGTTTTGTGCCACAAGGAAATTCAATCAGTTAATACGGAAAAAGTGGTGATCGTAGGCTAGGATAGCATAAAACAAGGAATTCATTGCATCCCAGTCTTCCCTTTTTACCAAAATGGTAAAATTCGGATCATTCTTAGTTTTTTCCTAAAGCTCATTCTTTGCCTTACCCGAATAGAACATATAGCTTCCTATAGATTTTATTTGGGTAGGGTTTATTCATGGGCTTCCAGAAATCAATTTACAAGTTCTTGATTCCTTTAACCGGGATGCTTTTCACTGCAATCGGCTGTCAGATTTATTACCCTTACGAACCCTTCATCAGAACCCTGCAACCAGATTTCGCCAACTTAACTTCAGAATCTTCCTCGAATTCAAAATGTAAAGTCGCAGTTTTTTTTATTGAGGATTTCGATTTTTGTGATTGTGGAGGGTTTCGTGAACTAAATGCACAGGTACGAGCCTCGGGCTTTAATAACACCTACTTTGGCTATCTTTACCATGCGCATCAATTTGCAAAGGAAATTCAATCCCTAAGCCAGAAAGACCCTGAAATGCGTTTTGTTGTTGTAGGGCATGGCCTAGGTGGAACAGCCGCATATTGGCTCGCTGGAAAAGTAAATCCTATTCCCGTGGATCTTCTAGTCACTTTGAATTGTCATGAAAATCTTTGGGGAACAAAACACCCAAATATCGTCGAGAACCTGCATCTTCCAGCGGGAGATAAGCCTAAGAATGATATGTTTAAACCCTTGCTGGGAAAAGTTGGCGATGAGGAGAAATCCTTGGATGGCCATATGATCATCTCGCAAATCGCAGCGATTGCCAAAGAAATTGAAGTCACCCAAAAAGGCAAAGAACCCAAAAGGGATGAGTGGGATTTCTTAAAGCCCAAGGAAGATGCTGGCAAAAAGAAATCGGGGCAGCCTGCGCCACCCCGAATCATTCAAAACTCAATCTAAATAAAAGTGCCTTTTAACCCATGGCTACTGGATTACGAAGGATGCCCAGACCTTCGATTTCAACTTCGCAAAGATCTCCTGCCTTAAGAAAAACAGGGGGTTTTCTGGCAATTCCAACTCCGGGGGGAGTGCCCGTAAATATCAAATCTCCAGGCAACAAAGTCACCACCTGGGTTAGGTATGCAAGAATTTCACCCACTGAAAAAATAAGCTGGTTAGTGGTGCTTTCCTGCATGGTCTGACCATTCAACCTAAGCTTGATGCCTAATTTATGGGGATCAGGAATTTCATCGCAGGTCACCAGATAAGGGCCACAGGGCGCAAAAGTGTCAAAGGTTTTTCCTGCCATCCATTGCTTACCATCTTTTTCCAACTGCCAATCTCTTGCGGAAACATCATGCCCAATGGTGTACCCTGCGAGCCAATTAATGGCATCATGCGCCTTAAGATTTTTGCCTTTTTTACCAACAACCAAAACCAATTCTGCTTCATAATCAACTTTAGAGCTCACAGGAGGGAGAAGAATTGGTTGATCATGGCCAGTCAATGCCGTGGGAAATTTGCTAAAAAGAACGGGTTCCTTGGGGATGGGCATACCACTTTCAGCAGCATGGTCCTTATAATTCAAGCCAATGCAAACAACCTTGTTCGGATCAACCACGGGAGATGCAAAAGCGATTTTGTCAGAGGCAATTTTTACTGCCTTTGACGAACCAATCAATGCCTTCACCTTTTTCAACACATCACCACCACCCTCCAAAATAGCTTTTACACTTGAGGGCAGGGAGGGATCCGTGGCATTGATATCGATATGGGCACCATCATGAAAAAGTACCGCTCTGTTTCCTTGTGGAGTTTGGATCGTAGCAAGTTTCATTTCAGCATCTCCTTGGTTAAAAGTTCATATTAATAAGATACAATTCCCTGTGCTGATTGCCAGCATCAAGATGACTTCCAGGAATAAGGAAGGTATTTTGCAAGCAGACATAGTTTTCTAAAGGTACTGATTCGAACTCTATTATTAAATAAATCAAAATTATTCTTCCGCATCTTATCGAGAATAGCTTTATAGGTATGCAACATCGCTAGAAAAATACCCTTTGCGTTTCCATCCAGATATTGGGTTAATTCCTGTGCTTCGTCATAGTACTTCGCAGCTCTATTGGCTTGAAATTCAAGCAGATTAAAAAAGCATTCATCTCTTTCATTCTTACTTAATTTGATCTCATCATAATTAAACCTGGCTATTTCATCCTGCGGAATGTAAACTCGACCCAGTGAATAATCCTCTTTGATATCCCGAAGAATATTGGTTAATTGCAGTGCTATACCTGCAGATTCAGCAGGCAACAAGGCTTTTTCAGAATTAAACCCCCAGAGATGAATGCAACATAAACCAACGGCTGATGCCACTCGGTAACAGTATTTGTATAGCTCATCAAATGTTTGATAACGATGGATGTCGAGATCCATTGCAACCCCATCCAAAACGTCAAGCAAATACTGGTGAGGTATTTGATGCCTTTGAACCATCAAGGCAAAAGCAGGATGGATTGGATGACTGAACTGGCCGTTTAGTGCGCCTAATGTTTGTTCACGCCAATTACCCAACGCTTTTCGTGTGAAATCAATTTTCCCTGGTTCATCAGCAATATCGTCGCTGATCCGCATGAAGGCATAAAGGGCACACATGGAATCACTTTTTAATTTGGGAAGAAGGTGAAAAGTGAGATAAAAATTTCCAGCCTGATCCTTGGCAATTTTCCTGCAATAATCAAACGATTCTTTTTGCGAGAGCATCCTGCTTCCAACTCCTAACGAGTAAAGACCACTAGACCTATGATTTTGAAAGAAAGGGTAGGCGTTTAAAAAGTGATTTTCCCAAAATCATCATCTTTTCCCATTTGGAAAGCGAAGGCCTAGTTTCCCACACCTTGTAGTTCAACTTTTTTATTTTACCAAGAATGGAAAGACCTCCCTCCATAAATAATTCCAAGTCCACTTTTCTTGCCTTGGGCACCATGCTTAGCAATGGACTCCCCTTAAAAAACATCTTTTCTGTCCGATCAACCAAATCAGCCATCATCGATTCAAAAGCTTGGTTCTGTTTACGGTTGGTATAATCTTCGTGGCTATAATTAAACTTCGACCTAAATTCTGAGGGAATGTAGATCCTTCCTATAAGGAAATCCCTCGCAACATCCTGCCAGAAATTTGTAAGTTGCAATGCGGTACAAATATAGTCTGAATAAACAGCTTTTTCCTCGTCATATGTTTCCCACATGAGCAAAACCAACCTACCCACCGGATTTGCAGAATATTTGCAATAGAGAAGCAACTGTTCGTAAGTATGGTACTCAAGCACCAATTGGTCCTGCTCAAATGCAAAAATCAAATCTTTAAATAATTGTTCAGGAATGTGAAACCGCTTGATAGTCGGAGCCAGTGCCACGAAAATCGGGTGGTGTGGGGTTTCCTTGTAACAATCAGTCAACTCCAGCCGCCACCACCGTAGATATTCCAATGCTTTCTGCCCTCCCCCTGTTTCATCCCCGAGATCATCGGCCCATCTGCAAAAAGAATAGACAGCATGAAAATGGGGTATCAAAGATTTGGGAAGCAAACGAGAAACCACGCTGAAGTTTTCGTAGTTATTGTGAGTAAAGGCAAGGCAGAATTGGCGTGAAAACTCAAGCGATGGAACAGGGTAGGCTCTTTCGGGTCCAAATTCAGCCAGCGATTTTTTGAACAACGCACTCATCTTTATGATTGTAATCAATCTCAGTTTCACTTGCTAAAAAAACATCATCCAAAAATAAAACAAGACCCTGAATCTAATCAGGGTCTTGTTTTATTTATTTAAGCTTCTTGGTTATTGAACAATCGCAGAGTTTGTATCTTCTTGCGCTGTTGCTTCGCCACCCTTCGAGGGCAACAATTCTTGTCGGTAAATCGGTACATCCCTTGGAGCTTCAATGCCAAGTCTAATTTTGCCCCTGTCTATATCAACTACAGTAATACAAACATTTTCCCCGATATAAATCTTCTCTCCAAGTTTACGACTTAATACCAACATATCGCAACCCTCCTGCGCGCGAATCAAACTTGTGCATCATAAAATGAATGTACCTCACAAAAATCGAAGGTAGGTCGATTCAAAGCTATATTCCTTATGGGTTTCGGACAGGTGGATGTTAAATTCATTACAATCTGAATAGTAGGAACAAATTCCTTCTTGAAGCCAAGAGATTTCATCCAAAGCTCGATCAAATCGAGCCATTCAAGCGTAGGACTTCTCATTTTAAATTTTTTTAAACTGGGCAATCTTTTACTTTAAATTGCTTTTACCTAGCAGCAGATCAATCGTACTTTTGAGAACCTGTTGGATTTCTTCATGTTTCATCTCATCGAAATGGCCCAGAGTAAAACAAGCAGCCCTGCCCTCTGGATTATCTCTCACCCATACCACGGGTTCAATTTTGTCCCCAGGCACGGATTTGCCCTGCAGCAATACTTTTGCATCCTTGGCAAGCGGATTCACCTTGTAAAGGTGTGAGGCAAGCTTTTCATTTTTAACCCTTTCAAAATTAATGTTATTAAAGTGGCCTTCAACAAGCATTACCTGGGTCAAAGAATTAGCAACCTCATGCCCCTGGTAATTACAGCCCAGGACATCCTTATCAAACTCTTTCCATTCCATAAATCCTTCAGGAAGCTTTATATTCGGCGCAAAACCATGCGTTGCAGTCCGGATTGCAAGTACTGGTTTTCCCTTACGGATATATTCTTTCAACATCTTCATCTCTTCCGTTGGTACCCCCCTTCTTCTCAAACTAAGCACAAGTAAATCTGCTGAATCAAGCATATTCAAACCAGGTAGACTGCCAAACCTTGCTTCAGATGAAAACGAAAATTGGGATTGATACTCTTTTCCAAGTCTTGCCAATGCAAACTCCGGAATCCAAAGCCTTGACTTATAAGCATCTTCTGCACCAACAAATAAAATTCTGGGGCGCTTATCTTCCTTAAAACGAAATTCTTTTCCACCCAGTATCTGATTGCTACTGATTGTCGGGCACCAAAACTTCTCAATATGTTCCACGACTAGGTCTGTGCCAGTAAAATGGCTCACAAAAGGCGCCTTTTCAGGATTGTACATCGTATCAGTTAGATCCCGAACCAACGCAACATTCATACCCTGCTGCACCATTTGCCTAATAGAAAATGGCCTGCCTAATACACACATATTGGTATGTACCCCAAGCACCAAAACATTAGTAACACCTTTTTGTTTCATCAGATAAAAAGCTTCGGCACTATCGGTGATGGCATCTTGGGGAAAAATTTCAATGGCGTCTATTTGCCTGGTCCAAGCTCGATAATTTTTACATTGAGGAATGGAATCATCCCCACCATCGGTATCATCGATTGGAAGTTTTTCCTCCAATTTCGGATCAAGCTTGCACCACCGCATCAAAGGGGTTTTAGTTGCAACTTCAGGGGCATTTTTTGCGAGCAACCTTTGAGGTGTATCCTTGTAAAATTCCAAAGTATCACTGGGACAATGAATAATCATTGCACCCATATCCCGGGCTTTCTTTATAAAAAGGTTGACCGTAGGCGCCATCTCGCCCACCCGATCCGAAGCATTCTTACTCCAGTGTTTATCCCACATATCACAAACAACCACTGCAGTTTTTGGTGCAGCCCATTTATCTTCCTTAAGTTCGGTTGCCCAATCTTTTTTATCGCCCTTTATTTGTTTCTTTGATCTTAAAACCAAGTTTAATTCAGTTTTTCCCTCAGGAAACGACATGCTTTTTTCCGAATAAAACAAAAGGAACATTAAAACCAACACCATTAGGGAAGTCATTCGGAGTATTTGATTCATTGTTTTAATCCTGAAATATAGTTGCCTATAACCTTGCACCTATGGCACAATAAATACATGATGATTTACTTCCTTCCTTAATGCAATCAGGAAAATATAAGCC
Source organism: Planctomycetota bacterium (assembly GCA_009920765.1). Lineage (GTDB taxonomy): Bacteria > Planctomycetota > Planctomycetia > Gemmatales > Gemmataceae > UBA969. The sequence goes on from RFZJ01000001.1 coordinate 137,828, forward strand.
GATGTCGCTTAATTTTCAAAGGCAGCAGCATCCGAAGTTAAATCGCAGGCAAGCAATACAAGCCGGCGCAATTGGATTATTGGGCTTGGGCACCAATCATTTGCATGCCCTTAGGGCTTTGGAAACAACCTCAGTAAAACCAAAAATCAAAGCTAAATCTGTTATTTTTATCTTCCTTTCAGGCGGTCTTTCTCAAATTGATAGCTTCGACCTTAAACCAGATGCTCCAGAAAATATCCGAGGCGAGTTCAAACCAATTGCCACCCAAACTCCCGGGTTAAATATTTGCGAACATCTGCCCATGCTCGCAGCACGCAGTTCCAAATGGGCATTGCTTAGGTCTTTAACACATCGCACCAATGATCATTCCCTTGGCCACTTGATCATGATGAGCGGCCGTTCTGACATGCCTGCTGGATTCGACCCCAGTAAACCCAAGAATTCTGATTGGCCTTCAATAGCATCAATCATTGGTAATGTAACCAAACCAATCAACAATCTTCCACCTGCAATAGTTTTGCCAGAGAAATTGGTTCATAACTCAGGAAGAGTTATTCCTGGGCAATTTGGTGGGCAAATGGGAACCCGAGGCGACCCCTGGTTCGTTGAGGCGTCTTCATTCGATTCCAAAGCATACGGTGCATTTCCCACCCATGAATTTGATCATCAACAACGGGAAAGCAAAGGATTAAAACGAACTTTTGTTGCACCTAATCTTTCATTGCCAGAATCCTTGACCAATACACGTTTGCAAAACAGATTTTCTCTTATGAAAAGTCTCGACAAACAAGTAAGCGATCTCGAATCTGTTGCTACTATCAATCAATTTGATCGCTTTCATCAAGGCGCCCTTTCCCTCCTTGTCGACCCCAAGGTTAGAACTTGCTTTGATGTTACTACAGCTCCGGAGAAACAGCAGGAACGCTACGGCAAAAACTCTTTTGGCTGGTCGCTTATGATGGCAAAAAACTTGGTAGAGGCAGGCGTTCCCCTTATTCAAGTCAATCTTGGAAATAATGAGACTTGGGACACGCATGGCAATGCTTTTCCCCACCTCAAGGAAAAGTTGCTGCCTCCAACTGATAAATGCCTTTCCTCTCTGCTTGATGATCTTGAAGAATCTGGGTTGTTAAAAAGTACACTAATAGTAATGGCTGGCGAATTTGGCCGAACTCCCAAAGTTTTTGGGTTACCAGCCCATTACAAACTTCCAGGTAGAGATCACTGGGGCGCAGTGCAAAGCGTCTTTTTTGCTGGTGCAGGTATTCCAGGCGGAACCGTTGTTGGTAGTTCAGATAAAAATGGCGGCTTCCCCGCTACAGAGCCTTACACACCGGAAAGTTTTGCTGCCACCATCTACAACGCTCTTGGTATCCCCTCTGATGCCGTTTGGCATGATGCAACTCAAAGGCCAAACAACATATATTACGGCACTCCCATCCCAGCTTTTTCTTAACAATTTTCATCTATTTAATTTGCCACAACTCGTTAACATATGCCTAGTGATTGCTTCCTTGATAAGGCTATTATGAAACTTACTTTTTATTCTTGTACACTAGCTGCACTTTTTTTCTCCACCAGTACTTTGATTGTACGGGCTGAGTCTTTCAGCAAAGGTGTGGTGGTTTCAGTTTCACAACCAGGTTCTGATGCGGGCTTAAAAATCCTTAAATCGGGCGGGAATGCTGTTGATGCTGCAATCGCAACAGCATTTGCTCTTGCGGTAACTCATCCTGCTGCAGGCAATATCGGTGGCGGGGGCTTCATGGTCGTCCACCCGCCCGTTGGCAAAGGCGAACCTACTATTTTTGAATATCGGGAAAATGCCCCCAAAGCTGCTTTCGAAACTGTATTTAAAAAAACGGATGGCATGTTCACCCACAAAGTTTCAGGGGTTCCCGGCACGGTTAAGGGTCTAGCTTTGGCACACCAGCGTTTTGGTTCAAAACCTTGGGCAGAACTTCTTATCCCAGCTATTGAACTTGCCGAAAAAGGCTTTCCTGTCAGCAGGCAACTTGCCAATTCATTAAACGGGCTGCTCTCTACTTCAAAAGAATTTGAGGAACTTCAGCGAGTTTTTAAACCAATCAATGGTACCAATCAATGGCAAACAAACGATATCCTTGTCCAAAAAGACTTGGGAAAAACCCTCGAAAGAATTGCAAAATTCGGCCCTGATGAATTCTATCTGGGCGCTACCGCTGATCTTATTCACAACGAAATGAAAATGGGAGGCGGGCTTATAGGCAAAGATGATTTGGCTCTTTATCAAGCCAGGGAAAGAAAGCCAATCAAGCTCGAATACAAAGGGTTTTCAATTTACGGTTCACCACCACCTAGCTCGGGAGCGATCACCTTGGGCCTGATGCTCAACATGATCGAACCGATTGACATCAAAAAAATGGGGCGTTGGTCGCCTGAAACTTTTCATCTTTTGATCGAAACCATGAAGCGGGCATTTTGTGAACGAGCAAGGCATCTTGGGGATCAAGGATTTGTGGATATCCCTGGCACTCTTCTGGACAAAGAATTCGCAAAAAAACTTGCAGCTAGCATCAACCCTCAAAAAGCAACCCCTAGTGCAGATCTCGCCAATGATTTTAACATTTCTAAGGAAAGCGATAGCACCACTCATTTCTCAATCGTTGACAATAAAGGAATGGCGGTAAGCAACACATATACTCTTGAGCAAAGTTACGGCTCGAAGGTAATGGTAAGAGGCGCAGGATTTCTTCTCAATAATGAAATGCTTGATTTCAATTGGTTTCCAGGCGAAACAAACAAATCCGGAAGAATCGGTACCAAGGCAAACCTCATTCAACCGGGTAAAAAAATGCTCAGTTCGCAGACACCGGTTATCGTTGCAAAAAATGGCTCCCCCTACCTAGTTACAGGCAGTCCGGGTAGCAGAACCATCATTAACACAGTCTTCAACATCATCATCAACGTCATCGATTTTGAAATGACTGCACAGGAGGCAATTGATTCAGCCCGACTTCATCACCAATGGTTTCCTGATAAGACTTATTTTGAAGGAGCGAATAATTCGAAATATGAAGCCGACATGAAGAAGCTCCGCTCCATGGGCCACGATATTTCATCCAGAAACCAGGGGGATGCTCATTCAATACTTATCGATCCTAAAACAAAACTATTGCATCCGGGATTAGATCATCGGATTGAGGGCGGCCTCGCAGGATACTAAACTTCATGAATCAACAAAATGCCAATAACAACTGGAATATCCATGTCAAATACTGGGGAACTAGTGGCAGTATTTCCTCACCATTAAAACCTTCGAGTGTTACAAAAAAAGTCATCGATTCAATTTGCACACTGATTAAGGGCGGACACCTGAATAATATCGACCATGCAAATCTGGAATCAAGTGTTGCAGATCTAGTCCATAATCATCTGCCTTTTTCTTCAAAATCAACTTTTGGCGGAAATACTTCCTGCGTGGAGATTAACACTCAAGACTGCATGATAATAATCGATTGTGGCACTGGGGTAATCAACTTCGGAATCAATCTTGAATCAAAATGGACACAGGCAACAAGCGAAAAAAGAAAAGGGGTGATCTTATTCAGCCATATGCACTACGACCACTTGTTCGGGCTGCCCATGTGTCAGTCATTTTACGATACAAATAATTCTTTCGACCTTTATGGAAACGAAAAGGTTGCTGGAAATCTACTCGATTTTTTTGGCCAAAACTCGGACATGGTCAACTCTCTTTACCCGCCAATTTTATCCAAAGTTAAAGCCATTAAGAATATAACGCCATTGGAAGAGAAATCACCTCTTGTAATCGGTTCGACAAAAATCTCCCACTATGCTCTTAATCATCCTGGCAGCTCAAATGCCTACAAAATTGAATGCAATGGAAAAATCTATGTTTATGCCTCTGATCATGAACAATTGACCGAAACAGATTCCGGACTTGCAGATTTCTCTAAAAACGCTGATGCAATTTATATGGATGGGCAATTCCTCCTTTCTGAATATCTTGGCCATTCTGGCGTAGGATCTGGGATTCCAACCAAACGAACTGGATGGGGGCACACCCCAATGGAATGGTGCTTATTAACCGCTTTTACAGCCAATGCCAAATCATTACATCTTGGCCACCGAGACCCTAGGCGCTCAGACATCGAAACCGAAAACATTCTGGCCTATCTAACAGGGCACGCAGCAGAATTGAGTAAAAAAAACCATCAAAATCCACCCGAAATTCTATTCCCTCACGAGGAAATGGATTGCTTCATTTAGAGAAAATTTCTTTAATTATTCCTCACTTTTTTTAAAAATTTATCCCCGTCTTACCCAACAATTACTATTTTTCCGATTCTATCTTTAATCTTTGAGTTTTTCCTCCTGTATGCCGATAGAACCATAGATCGTTTTAGCCTTATTAATTTGGCAAGCACAAGTAACAGGTGGAATTCAATTCGATGACCCCTCTAAACAAACTAACAAATTCATTGAAACAAACCGGGCTGATCAAATTTTTGAGTCACTTTGCAGAACAATTTTCCGACATCATGCTCAAGGATCTTTCCATGGACTCCATAGGGGGGGATCGCAAAGTTGATTTTCTGGGAAAAACAGTGACCAACTTCGGTTCTGACAGTTTTTTGGGACTGGATCAGGATGAACGCGTTAAAAATGCGCTAAGAAACGGAATCGAACGATGGGGATCCCACAACGGTGCATCACGCGCCTTCTCTAGTGTTGAAACCAACGTGCTAGCGGAAGATAAATTAGCCGAATGGCTGGGCATTGAATCTGTTTTGATTTATCCCTCCGTTACCTTGGCAAATGTAGGAGCAATCCCTGGGCTGGTTGGCAAACAAGATATTGTTGTACTCGATCAACATTGTCATAATTCGATTCAAGAAGGTGCAAAAATTGCCAAGGCCAACGGGTCACAAGTTCTTTTCTTTGAACACTGCGATCCAGCCTCCTTATCCAAAGTTTTACAATCTGCAGGCAAATACAGACATGCGCTGGTTGCAATTGATGGCATCTACAGCATGAGCGGGGTAATTCCTCCCCTTAAGGAACTAAACAAAGTTTGCATGGACAATAACGCCATTCTTTATGTGGACGATGCCCATGCCACCGGGGTGGTAGGAACCAAAGGCCGGGGAACGGTTCTTGATGAGGTAGGAAATTACGAAAATATTCTATTGGTGGGATCCTTATCCAAAGGTTTTTCCTGCCTGGGTGGATTTATCGGCTGCACTCAGGAAATGAAAAGCCTTCTGAAATGGAAATCTAACACCTTTATTTTTGGTGGCCCCGTTGGTCCACCTTATCTGGATGCGATTTGTACTGTATGCGACATTTTGTCTTCAGGCGAATACGAACTCATTATTGCAAGGCTCAAGCGAAATTTAAACATTTTAGTTCAAGGCCTACGAGACCAGGGATTGCAGGTTCTAGGTGGCGCAACCCCCATTGTTTCAGTGGTGGTTGGCGATGAAGAACAAACCCTGAAGGCAGGCCATATCCTGTTTCAAAAAGGTTTTTATGTACAATCTGTCATTTTCCCCGCTGTGCCTTATCATGGGGGAGTGCTTCGAATCCAGGTAAATGCCAACCACAGACCAGACTCGGTTAAAGATCTCGTCAATGCGTTTAGGGAGCTTCAAGAAGAAATTGCATTTCCAACTGTGGCCATGAAGAACGCAGCCTGATAAATCCAAACTTTTTGTATTATGTTTATTTAAAAGTTTTTAAGCTGCTTCTGATTTAAAATGGTCTGAGGTTCTTGAAACAATCAAATCCAAAACCTGCCCAACGGTGGAGATTTGTTCTAAATCTGCCTGTGAAAGCCTTATTTTAAACTGTCTTTCAATCTGCGAAATGACACTAACGATATCAACAGAATCCAATCCCAAGCCATCCCTTAGTGTGATTTCATCATTTAAATCCTGATGCCTTACTCCTAGATCATTTTCAATGATATCCACTATGGTAGACCTGATTTTTTCACGATTCATTTTAAAAGCCTTTCCTTGGCAAAAAACTTGGGAAACTCCGTTCCCAGCAAATCCAACAAATTTAATTACGTTTCAAACTTGCCATCTCCACCTCAACCTTATGGCCGTCCTCCATCCAAGATTGCTTTACAATCCTGTCGGTGCCATCAAACCATAACTCTGTATTCGATTTGCTAAAAACCTTGTACTTGTTGACATTAACATTTTGCCCTGCAATGCTTGTTTGCTGTTGCCCCTGAAACTGGAGGTTTCCATCCACATCTTTGCCTGATTCCGCATCGATAAGCGGAATAATCCCTTTACGCTTTGCAGGGTCGGGCAAACACCAAAAAGTGGTGGCCCAAGCTTCTCCACGAGATATTTTTTCTTGATTGTTAACTCGCACACGCATACCTGGCCCCTCTTTTACAGCAAGAAGGGCATACCTCGTGCCATTGTCATTAGTAGAGGATTCAATCTTCTGCAGCGTTCCGTCTTTCCAAACTTCCTTACCATGGAAACTGTAGCGATAGGTGAATACCAAATAAGCATTAACCACCAATTCGGTATCGATGGAAGTAGTGATCGTGCCATCCTCAGCCTTGGTGATATTCATGGTCATTTCACCCGCGGGTTTGCCATCGATTTTAATTTTAAACAACCTAATCTCAGAATCAGCAAAAGCAAAACCACCCATGGTTAAAAAAGTAACCAAGAAAGCAATGGTGTGAAAAACTTGTTTTGAAAACATGGCAGCGCAACCCATGGCAATCTGCCTCCTTGTTAAAAAGTTAAATCCACAAACACTGTTTATACATTGATTGAGTGGAAAAATCCAATAGAAGATGACAACGTTTTTTCAATTACCCCAATTACCGCAAATACCCTGGAACCAAGAAGGTAAAAGGGGGTAAATAGGCTTGCAGCAATGTAATCAACCCGATGACACTTGCCAGAAAAATACTATGCCAGATGACAGCCCTAAAAATATCCGCTTCCTTGCCCAGTTGGCCAGTTGCCGATGTTGCCACGACTATACTCTGGGCATCGATCATTTTGCCCATAACCCCACCTGTACTATTAGCGGTACAAATAAGAACTTCAGCCTGTGGAAGGGAAAGATGTTGAAAGACTCCGGCAGTATGAATTTCAGCAGCAGTAATTTTCTGCAAACTGCCGAACAAGGCATTACTACCCGCATCAGTACCTGTAAGGAAAACTCCAAGCCAACCTAAAATTGCAGCAAAAAATGGATACATGAAACCTGTTTGAGCAAAAGCAACCCCTAATGTCGCATCCATGCCAGCGTATCTAGTCAAATAACTAAGGCCAAGCATAAACATAATGGTAAGAATTGGCACAGTCATTTGATCAATCGTTTCGCGCAGCACTTTGAAAAACTGTTTAACAGTCATGCCAAGCAAAGGAATGGAAATCAATGCCGCAAGAAACACGCTGGAACCCGGAGCAGTCAACCAGATAAAGTTAAACTCAGCTTTTTCCTTTTTTTGTTCACCTAGGCTGGAGTCGTGTAAATTAGCATCCCGTAAAACTTCTTCATGCAACCCAGGCAATGGAATTTTATAACTTGCCTTCAATGGCCCCACTATTTCGACAGGCCCCTGGCCTTCCTTCTGCTTTATAATTCCAGCGAGAAGCAACAGAATCGACATTAAAACATAAGGCATCCAAGCTTTGGCAACTTTGCCTGTGGTCAACTCATCAGTATGGAAATTGGTACTTGGAATTATATGTCCGCCTGTAGCAGGAAGTATCACCTTGGGTTTCCAAACTTTCAAAAAAAGAGCAGTGACAACCAAGGAAAACAAACCTCCACCGATATCAGTCATGGGATAAAGAATCAATCCATCGACATAATTATGCATGGTTGCAAAGAAGTATTGGAAAAGAGCGAAAGACCCACCTGCGGCCAGCAATGCAGGCCATACTTCAAAAGCTTGTTTCAATGTACACAAGCAGCACATCATATATGCAGGAACCAAGAGCGAAAGCAAAGGCAATTGATGCCCTGCCATGGTGCTGAGAATTTCCGTTGGAATTCCGGTAACTCCCGTAAGGGTAATCAATGGGGTGCCCAATCCACCATATGCTACAGGTGAGGTATTTGCGAGCAAACACAATACAGCAGCTTGCAAAGGTTGAAAACCTAGGCCTACTAAAATGGCAGCACAAATAGCCACGGGTGCCCCTGCCCCGGCAGCGCCTTCAAGAAATGCCCCGAAAGCAAACGCAATAAGAATGGCTTGTAGCCTGCAATCATTCGACAAACCAGAAACCGAACGCCTTAAAATTTCAAATTGCCCAGTACTTACAGTCATATTGTAAAGCAGCATCGCATTAAAAACAGTCCAGCCAATGGGCAATAAACCAAAAAGTGCCCCATTTACAAAAGCCATCGAAACAATAACCAAGGGGGTTCCATAAACAAAACATGCCAGAACACCAGCAACAAATGTTGCACCCGCACCTGCCAGGGGTGCAGACCAACGCGAAACCACTAGCAACCAAAAAAGCACAATTACAGGTAAAGCTGCAACGACCGTAGACCAGAAAGCTGATGCTGAAACCAAGCCAGCAAGCGGATCAAGCTGTTGAATAAAAGCTACCGCCCAAATCAAAGGAGAGTTTGCCATCATTTTTCCTATCCAATTTTAAACATTCATCAGAAGCAACGATTTTAGATTGTTTGAGTATCATTGCAAGAAAATGAATGCCAATGTTGATAAAACATAATCATAGGGTTTATTTATCCTTGCCTAAAACCATCAGCCAAAACCACCAAGGAAATTTAGCCAGAGCATGACTTCAACTTTCGACTACCCTGATCATCGCACATCAAAGCTGAAAAGCCTGGATGCCCGTTGGAAAGTTGCAGGCTTTTTGATTGCAATGCTTTGCATGGCTTTTTTAAAAACACCTATGATTGGGGTGGCAGGCGTCATTGCATCCTTACTTTTATTAATGGGCACTTGGCCGGATTCCGGCTGGTGGTTGCCTAGGATTTTCTGGATTGTCGCAGGCATTCTTGTTTTTATTCTGCCAACCCCTTTCCTTACGCCGGGGGAAACATTCTTTGAGTATGGGATATTAAAAGCAAGTAAAGAAGGATTGGATACCTCTGTGTTGATTTTCTCCCGAGGTCTTGCAATCAGCATCCTTGCCCTTGCATTAATTGGAAGTTCGACGATTCAGGATTTAGTTCGGGGTGCAAACGGCTTCGGATTACCATCTAAAATATGTTCAATCTTCTGGCTTGGATTCAGGCATCTCGATCTTCTTTCCCATGAATTCAAACGCATGCGCGTTGCCCTGCGGGCAAGAGGTTACAAAATCAACACAGGCTTTAGTTCCTACAAAACCATCGCCTGGCTTAGTGCCAACATGCTTGTAAGGGCATTAGACCGCAGCGAACACGTGGGCTTGGCAATCAAAGCTCGGGGATTTCATGGCGTCTTTACTTCACTTGAAACACCCAAAACAACCTGGCGCGAAGTTGGATTTTTCTTTGCCATGATTCTTATCCCGTTCTCCCTTTTAGTCCTCGACTTTTGGCTGGGAAACTAATTCATGATCAATCCCATCATCGACATCCTGCAACTTTCACACTCTTATGCAGATGGCACAAAATCAATTCAGGGTATCAAACTCCAGATTAACCCCGGTGAATCTGTTGCAATAATTGGGCCCAATGGCGCAGGCAAAACAAGCCTATTTCTTTGCATTGCAGGGCTTGTCTCTTTCCAGGCATCATCCTTCAATATTTCCGGGATCAATGCATTGGAAGGAAACAATAAATCCCTTCTTCCTTCAAGAGCTGCTTTATTATTTCAAGACAGTGATGACCAATTATTCTGCCCAACCGTGGAAGAAGACATCGCTTTCGGCCCTATAAACCAAGGACTAAGCAAAGCCGTAGTGAAGGAACGGGTGGAAATCGCACTTGAAGAAGTTGGCCTGATCGAAAAGCGAAACAAGATTCCCCACCAATTATCAGGCGGGGAAAAAAGACGGGTCGCTTTAGCGGGCTTACTTGCAATGAACCCGGATATTCTTCTTTTGGATGAACCCTCGCAATTCTTAGACCATCGTTCCAGAAGATCGCTTATCAATATCCTCAACGAAAACACTCATACCAAACTGATTGCAACCCATGATTTTGAAATGGCCCTGGAAACTTGCTCTCGGGCTATTCTGTTGGATCACGGCAAGGTTGAAGCCGATGGCCCCATCAAAACCATCCTTGCAGATGAATCTCTACTAAAAAAACATGGGATGGAAGTCCCCTATTCCCTCAAACCACATATGTAAACTATTGTTTTGGCACAACCACTCGGTGTTGCACAAACTCTTTCCCCATCACTTTTTGAAACTCACCAACCCAGTTGAATGGTTGCGATTCATCCTTGTTTTGAAAATAAAGTTTAACCTTCCGTGGGTAAAGTAAAGCCAGTGCTTGGGGTATATCCAGAACCCGTAATATCTCAAGAAAAGTTGGGCCGACACGATGCGAGGGCGAAAGATTCCATAAGTCCAACCTTTGAATTGAAGGTTCAAAAATCGCAGCGTAAAGAGCTATGCCCGCCATATCGTTTTTTCCCACCAACCACAAAGGAACATCTTTATAATCAGGATCAGCATTCAAAACCTTCACTCCTCTACGAACATCCCAAACCCGCTGGCCATCAAGAGTCTGCCCCAGCAAGGCATACCGCCTTCGAAGTTGAAAATCCATTGTTTTGCCATCAATAAGAACCGTATCTGCCCAGTGGGTTGGGCCAAATCCCCGCGGAATAATCATGGCAAAAGCCCAGTCGTTACCCGCCATCATTCGCTTTTGCTGCTGAAATTCTTCTTCATTCCTTTTTACCTTATCCCCATCTTTAAGAATGTCGGAAAAATCTGCCCCCATCATTCCGACAAACTTTTTCCACTCCGCTTCGTTCAAGACTTCAGCGACCAGCAATTTAGGTTTTTTCGTTTTTTCTGCTGTTAGAACAAACAATCTCAACGGGATTTCTTTTTCACTTATAAAGTCAAACGCTTGCAATTTGACACCATCGGAAACCTTGGTCTCTGCAGCCTTTATTTCCAAGGGCAATTGGTCATTCGCCCAATTACGAAAAACCTTCTGCTTAAGATCTTCAAGGACCTGCCCACTTTTTTTCTGCCAACCCTCCTGAAAATTGTTATCACTCTTGGGCGTTTCCCAAACAGCTTTTTTAATAAAGTGTCCATGTAGTTGGGTATTGATTTCATCCGCCGGCAAGCTATCGAAAACTTTCAACTGCCTTGGATCAAACCTGATTGGTTTTTCTTCAGCAGGGGGACTAGTATCCCCTTTAAGCCACTTGTTCATCCAGGCATTGATGCCTCTGCGCAATAAAACGGTATCCACATGCCCGCCCTTTGTTTCAAGAAGAGCAAAACCTTCAGGGGCGTTATGCATCGCATAGATTTTTTTGACTTTCTCAACCATTCGAAGATACCCAGGTTTGGGGAAAATAGGATCCTCATCGCTATTTCCTAGGAGAACCGCCCTCGGTGCGCAAAGTGCAATCAACTGTGTAAAATCCCAACGATAAAGATTTATAAAGTACATGCAATCGCAATGGCCCGTAATAACCCCCTTGCGAAAACGAGGTTCGATGCCCTCAAGCAAATGCGCCTGCAAATCTGAAATACCTGCAACAGGCACCGCAGCTTTGATTCGTTCGTCTGCAGCTGCTATCCACCACGAAGTTGCCCCACCGCCGCTTCTACCCGTAACCCCAAACCGCGAAGAATCGATTTCCGGTCTGGTTTGCAGATAATCCAGCGCACGCATGGCATTCCAACATTCCACCCCTGCAGATGTGTAACCCATGCACTGCCACCACCACATATTCTGATTGTAAGTTCCATGATGAATACCTTGAATTTCACCTAATTGCAAAGTATCAAGGGAAAGGCATGCATAGCCATTTTGCGCAAACCAAACTGGATGATATTGATAATGTGCCTTGCTTCCGTATGAAACTGCAACCGTTTTTCCGCCCACCGTTTCCTTCATAACGACATTGGCATGGCCACACACATAAAGGATAGCAGGAATCTTGCCTTCGATCTTTTGAGGAAGGTATAGGTTGGCGGTGACATACAAGCCAGGCATTGATTGAAAGTGGATTTTCTCAACCCGGATACCACCCTCTTCAATTTTTCCGGTAACAACAGGCTTCAAATCTGTTTTTGCAGGCAACGGCCAAAGCCCCAACATTTCGAGTAATTGCCTGCGCATTTCCTTCGAATTAGCATCCCAATCAGCTTTTGAATCAATTCCTTTAAGACAATTATCCCTGATTTTGCCCACTTGGTCTCGTAGATAAGCATCCCTTATCTTATTCCCAGCCGTTGCCTCTTCCTGCGAAAAAATTGGGGCAACATTAAAAAGAATTACTGCAACTACTACGGCCGAATTTTTTAAATTTGTGTTCATTTGAAAGCCCCTGTTTTCAAGGTGGGAAGGAATCTTGATGTTATGTTGCATGGGGGAACCAATCAACCTAAAAGGCAAATTGTTTATTCACAGACTTACATACCCAATGCGAAATGATTATCTTATTCTTATCATCACCCTGTTTAGGAATGTAGATCATGATTACAGATTTAAAAATACTTGAAGAGCTCCCCTCTCCCTCGCTTCTTTTTTTTATTGATGAGATCAAACACAACATCGATACCTGCCTAAGCTGGGTGGGCAACCAACCAGAACGTCTGCGAATGCATGTAAAAACCCACAAATGCCCAGAGGTGGTAAAAATTCAACTCGCAAAAGGATTAACCAAGCATAAAGCAGCAACCATAGCAGAGGCTGAGATGCTTGCAATTAGCGGGGCCCCTGATGTTTTTATCGCCTATCCAATGGTTGGTCCTAATCTAAAAAGGCTCGCCAAACTTATTCAAAAATATGACGGAACTAAATTCTCTGTGAGCGTGGATCACGCAGAAGCTGCCGCCATGCTCGGAAATGCCATGACTAAAGAAGGGATTTCTCTTGAAGTTTTACTGGATTTCGACATGGGTTTTAAACGAACGGGATTTCCAGTGGAAACTGCGGCATTGGATCTTTATCGCACCTTGGCATCTACCAAGGGCATTAAAGCCGCGGGATTCCACACTTATGATGGTCACAATCAATTGGAACACCATGCTGATCGATTGGCTGAACTTGATAGGGTCTGGGGTCAAATTTTAGAGATGCGGGCAACTTTAGAAAAAAGCGGACTTGCTGTTCCAAAAATTATTTCCGGAGGCACCCCAACCTTTATTCTTTACAGCAAATTAAATGTATCTGGCTTGGAATGTTCACCAGGCACACTGACACTCCATGATTTTGGATATGGCAATCGCTATACTGAATTAAAACCCTTCAAATATGGTGCAGGATTACTAACCCGGGTTATAAGTAAACAGGGAACCAATGGAATCACTGTTGACCTTGGTTATAAAGCAGTTTCAGGGGATCAGCCCCCCGGGAAACGCTGCATTTTCCCTTACAATCCTGAATTTGAATTTGTGGGCCATAGTGAGGAACATTTGATGCTTAAGCACCCCAACCCTGAAAAATTCAAGCTTGGAGAGCCAATTCTTGCGGTTCCTGTTCATATTTGCCCCACCACTGCACTTCATCGGCATGCGATTGCCATTTCCAACAATCAGGTGGTAGGGAAATGGGAAATAGTAGGTCGGGATCGAGATCTTGGTTGTTAAAATTTCTTCGCTGCCAAAATGCTCTAGATAACCTATAATAACTTTAGCTTTGAATCACGGAACTTGATACTAGCGAGATGCACTCATGGATGACGATCTTTCCTTAGAAGCACTAAACCCCAAGTATAAGCGGGTAATTTTAAAAATAAGTGGCGAGGGATTCTGCCCAGCTGGCAAGTCGGGCATCAGTATTGATGAAACATTGAATATAGCCAGACAAGCGCAAAGAATTGTACAACGAGGTGTGCAACTAGCCATTGTTGTAGGGGCAGGAAATATCCTGCGTGGCGCGCAATTCAGCGCCGGTGGGGATGTTATCAAACAGGCTTCCGCCCACTATATGGGAATGCTTGCCACGGTTTTAAATGGCATTGCCCTTCAAGAAGCATTGGAAAGCTTAAACTGCGAAACCCGATTGCAAACCGCTCTTCGAATGGAAACCCTTGCAGAGCCTTACATTCGTAGGCGTTGTATAAGGCATCTTGAAAAAGGTCGAATCGTGATCCTTGCGGGGGGAACAGGAAATCCTTTTGTTACAACAGATACAGCTGCAGCGCTTCGAGCACGCGAACTTTCTGCTGAAATACTGCTTAAAGCGACTCGTGTTGATGGTGTTTACAGCGAAGATCCTGAATTAAACCCCCATGCAGTCCGTTATGAAAATCTGACTTACAGCCAGATTCTTCGCGATAATCTTCGAGTCATGGATATGTCTGCAATTAGTTTGTGCAGAGAAGGTAAAATGCCTATCCTCGTCTTTAATTTTAAACGCGATGGCAATATCGAGCGCGCAATTGCTGGACATACCATCGGAACTCTTGTGAGTGAATAATCACCCTAAACCCTTGGGAAGAAAACAATCATGAACACCGATCAAATTCTTAAAGACACCAAAGACCGCATGGAAAAAGCACTCAATGTATTCATTGAGGAACTAAAGGGCTTGCGCACAGGTCGTGCCACCCCTGCTTTGGTTGATAACATCAAAGTGGACTATTACGGCTCCCCAACCCCTTTAAAACAAGTTGCTCAAATCAGCACTCCTGATCCCCAGCAGATCATGATCAAGCCTTTTGATGCCAGCGCCCTTAAAGAAATCGAAAAAGCAATTCGTTCCAGTGATTTGGGAATGGCACCCAATAACGATGGGAAAGTGATCAGGTTGCAAATCCCATCTATGAGTGGTGATCAAAGGCAGAAAATGGTGACCCGCATCAAAAAAATGGGCGAAGACGCCAAAGTCGCATGCAGAAATATCAGGCGCGATGGCAATAAACATTTTGAACTTGGCGAAAAAGACAAAACCATGACAGAAGATGAATGCAATAATGGCAAAACCGAAGTCCAAGGCATTCTTAAAAAATATGAGGACAAAATCGGCGAATTTGCAGATAAAAAAACCAAGGAAATCTTGGAACAGTAA
Organism: Planctomycetota bacterium; assembly: GCA_009920765.1. Lineage (GTDB taxonomy): Bacteria > Planctomycetota > Planctomycetia > Gemmatales > Gemmataceae > UBA969. The sequence continues at coordinate 153,005 of RFZJ01000001.1, forward strand.
CTATGACCGCTTAAAGTTTTTTAGTCTTTAACCCCTTGCCCCGCTGGTTTTCATCGGGGCATAGTTTTTACTAAAGACACAACCAATGCGCACGATTAAAGAAATCCAAAACCTCTTTCCATCCTGCGCAACTACAGGGCTTTCTCCTGATGAAGTGAACCTAAGCCGGTCGACCTTTGGCAAAAATAGCCTTAGCCCCATTCTTACTGAATCAATATGGCTCAAATTTCTTGGTAAGTTTGACGATGCAATCATCAGAATTCTGCTTGTAGCTGCCATTCTTTCCTTTTTTATCGAACTCTTTCAAGCCGATACTTCCTCTTATGCTTTTGCAGGGCTTGCATTACTTGGATTGATTTTAGTTCCCGGATTTTTGATCCCCGCCTTACGGGGCCTCGTACCTGCCAGCCTTGCTTTCTTTTCGATCCCGCTTTTTTTCCTGGGCCTCTCAGCCGGGCACCCTTCTTATGAAGGTTTGGCTGTTATGATTGCTGTCATTCTGGCAACGGGTGTCGCTTTTTTAAGCGAGTGGAAAAGCAGCAGGGAATTCGAAAAGCTAAACTCTGCAAAGGAACAAATCCAAGCTAAAACCATCCGCTCCGGTTCAGCCAAAAAACTTTCAATGGAAGAACTGGTGGTTGGCGATCTGATTCTTTTAGAAATGGGAGACGAAATCCCTGCAGATGGCAGGGTGCTTTCCTCTGAAAACCTTTCCATCGATCAATCCCTGTTAACAGGTGAATCTGAACCTGTAGAGAAGCACCTAAAATCGGCCGACAAAATTTCTGATGGCACTGAAAACCCATCCTGCCTTTTTAGAGGAACTCAGGTCCTTGAGGGAAGTGCTTCGTTTATGATCACCGAAGTTGGTGACGAAAGCATGATTGGCCAAATCGCCAGCAAACTTGGCATTTCTGAGGACAATCAAAGCAGCCAAAATAAAAGGTTGCTGAAACGCTTTTCCGCCCAACAAGAAACAACCCCACTGCAGGAAAAATTAAGCGTTCTCGCCAGCAGAATCAGCCAGGGCGGCTATATCGCTGCAATTATGATCTTCCTCGCAATGCTGATCAGGGGAATTTTCTTTGTTACCCCTGCCGAGGTATTCATACCAAATTCCATGCGGGATCTTCTTCAAGTTTCACACACAGTGGTGGGCTATTTTCTTTACATGGTAATTATAATTGTGGTTGCAGTCCCGGAAGGCTTACCCATGAGCGTTACCATATCTTTAGCCCTTGCCATGCAAAAAATGACGAGGGCAAAATCACTTGTCAGGCAACTTGTTGCTTGCGAGACAATTGGATCCGCCACAGTAATTTGCTCTGATAAAACCGGAACCATGACCCAAAACAAAATGACTGTGTGCAGGATAATCACCAAGGGTTCAATTTTAGAAAAAAGCGACTCCAACTGGACAAGCCTGACATCAAAAAATCCCGAAGCCCCAATCTCGCCCATCGAATGGATCGCCTTTAATTCTGCAGTTAACTCCACAGCACATCTTGAAGAAAAAGAAGGCAAGTTTGTAAGCATGGGAAATTCAACCGAAGGGGCCCTTCTGCTATGGCTCAAGGAAAACAAAAAAGATTATGCAGCCATGCGGGCCAACGCCATCATCAAGCACAAAGGCCTTTTTTCACCCGAAAAAAAAACCATGATGACCACCATCAACCATGGTTCGGAAGAAATAACCCTTTATAAAGGCGCTCCTGAAATAATCATTTCTTCATGCAAATTCATAATGCAAGAAAATGGAACCATCCAAAGCCTTGGCGAGGAAGACCTCGCAAGCATCCGTCAATCGGTGGAGCAAGCAGCCTCTCAGGCCATGCGAGTTCTCGGCTTCGCAATCAAACAGAAAAAAAACGATGGCGAGGACAGGCTAATCCTTTGCGGATTTATTTGCATCCAAGACCCATTGCGGCCAGAAGTTAGAAACGCAATTGCAGATTGCAAAACCGCAGGAATCCAAGTAATCATGATTACCGGTGACAACCCGATTACCGCCAACGCAATTGGCTTTGAAGCTGGCCTGGCTATTGATGGAAAAACGGAATTAATCACAAGCGATATGCTGGCCGAAATGACTGACGAGCAAGTAAAAGAGCACCTGCCAAAACTCACCATTCTTGCACGGGCAAAACCTCTCGACAAATATCGGATTGTCAAATTGTTACAGGAAATGCACCACGTGGTTGCTGTGACCGGGGACGGGACCAACGATGCTCCTGCATTAAAAAAAGCGGACGTTGGGCTTTCGATGGGCATCACGGGCACCGAAGTCGCAAAGGAAGCAAGCAAGATTGTTTTACTGGACGATTCATTTTCAACCATTGTTAAAGCCGTGCTCTGGGGTCGCGCACTTTACGAGAACATCCAGCGTTTTCTACAATTCCAATTAACCATCAATCTTAGCGCATTAGTAATAGCATTCCTTGGCCCGTTTATCGGCGTTAGGCCTCCATTTACCGTATTACAGTTACTTTGGATCAATGTGATCATGGATAGTTTTGCAGCGATCGCACTTTGTTCCGAAGAACCCCGCAAGGGCCTAATGGAACAAAAACCTAAAATGCGCACTGAAAGCATCATTACAAAAACCATGGCTTGGGAAATAGTCTCGACAGCGTTTTTCTTTGTAATTGCCATGCTTGCACTGCTATTGGGAATGAAAACCTACGGTTGGTTTTCGGGTGGGATGCCCCCAAATTCCAAGTGGGAATTCAGCCCCCTCAATGCTCATCAAGTTTCAATATTTTTCACAACCTATGTGGTATTCCAAGTCTGGAATATCATTAATTGCAGGTCTTTATCTGCTTACGAAAGTGGCTTGAAAGGGGTTTTCAACAACCCGACATTTATCACAGTGATGCTTCTGATTCTTTTTGGGCAGATCATTATTATTCAAGCAGGTGGATCTATTTTTAAGGTACAGCCCTTGGGTTTTTCAGACTGGCTAATCATCCTTGCAGCAACTTCCGTGGTAATCATAAAGGCAGAGATATTCAAATTTTTTCAACGCATCCGTATAAATAAAGCACATGCTTAACATTCAGAAAGCCCCGACATGAACAAAATAAAATTACTGGAAAATGCGGAGAAACTTGGAATTGGCAAATATTCCCGCCATGTGCTTTTGTGCACCGGGCCTTCATGCTGCACTGAAAAAGAAGGGCTTGAAGCTTGGGAGGAGCTTAAAAAACAAATCAAGGAACAAGGCCTGACCTCAGGTGACAACGCATGCTACCGGACCAAGGTGGGATGTTTACGCCTGTGCGAGTCCGGCCCCATTGCAACCGTTTATCCTGAAGGCGTTTGGTACGCCAATCTTTCAAAACAAAATATTGAAGCTTTTGTAAAAAGCCATCTTGTGAATGATACACCGTTGGAAGACCTGGTGATTGCCAAAAACCCATTGCCCAAGGTTTAAGCCTCGTCCACTGAATCCTGAAACCCACGAACCTCCCTCGTTCCCAAGGAAGTAATGCGGTAACAACCCACATATTTTTCCGCACTCTCCAATTGATCTGCATAAGCACTATTTTGCTCGATCCAGCCATGGGCTATCAGCATTCCATGCAGATAAGTGAGCTCTTTTTGCTCCACCCCGGATACTTCCATCACCCTCGGCTGCCATTGCTGGCGCTCTTCGGGTAATTCCTTGAAATACTGAAAGAGAAGGTGCTTTAAATTATCCATTGTTTTTAAATTCGTTTCCAATCTATTGGACAGTACTGAGGAACGTCAGGTTTAAAACCAAGTTATCACGAGAATATCAATCGGTAAACCAAACTGATGGCCATGATGCATGGCTAGGATTTGAGAGGTTTTAAACTGGTTTATTGTTTGAATCGAACAATGAAGGCGAGAAAATCAAACAGGCAAGGTTTGCAGGCAGAACCGGTTATAAGGGTGATGCATGTTAAGCATGATTCAAACCGTTCCGCGGGATATTTTTACGCCTTCAAGGGTAATGAAATAGCGGGAAAGATGATTGGCGAACTCCCAGGCTGGAATTGGTGATTCTTTGCGTAAATGGCTCAAAAATCGCCTAGTTATTATACCAAAATGAGACTCATGCCTGGTTCTCAATTTCTTGGGAATACTAATCTGGAATTCTCCATCAAGGCGGGTCAAGCCTAATGATTCATAATTTTTTGAAAGATCCTTGACCTTTGCTTCAAGAAGAAATTGCAATTGATCCATGGAATGAGAAACAGGCTTTATAAATATCTCGGATTCAAAATTGGTCGCTTCATTCTGCCTGAGTTCAATCCTGGCTTTCTCACCCCTGGTAATTGCACTATAGGTATCAAGCCCATCGGGCCCAGCCATGAAATCCCAGCGGGTATCAACATGAATTGTAAGGCCATGAATTTCAAAATCTACCGTGTTGTTTCCAAAATAAGTAAGACAATCCCCCTCAACATAATCATCAAGGCTGGAAGGGTATTTTTCCAATCCGGTGGCAGCCTGAAACTGCGACAAGTCAAGAATTGTTGGCCAACGAGTTGCGCTTTTAATTCGAATATCATTTTTATGACAAATGCCCTTATCGGGAAACAAAAGCCACATGGAAAGATCCACCAGGTGAATCCCGACATCTGTAAGGCCCTCGCCCTGCTCTGCAATATCAAAGAAAGAAACCGGCCTCTTCAATTGTAAGCCGTTAACTTTCTTGCACAAAGAATGACTGCTTCGAAGAGAAAGGGCTGGTCTACCTGTTTTTAAAAAAGGGCCCATGATTTCAGGGGAGTTGCTTAGCTCCCTTTGAAGCAAGGATACCACCTCGCATCTTTCAGTCATGATGTCCATCACGACGAGATTTTTTTCCTGGGCAATTTTTAGAGCTTTTTCCAAAAGGGGGAAATCCACCGCCTCAATGACCCAGGGTTTGTCTGCAAGCACATGAAAACCGTTTTCAAGGCAGGCAAGAATGGTTTTAATCTTACTTCGATTATGGCCTGCAATGATAACCGCCTCGCCCGTTTTTTCTTTGATCATCCGTTGAAGTGGATCTTGCCCGGTATGTACTTCCAATTTCCAATTACTGGGGTTTTCAATCCTCTGGTTAAAACCGGAAATCAGGCTCAAATGATTAAGCAACAACTGATCCAACTCAGAATAAATATGAATGGTCGAAGATACGCCTTCCAAAGGTTCTTTCAAAACAAGAGCCGAATGAAAATGCCCGGGATTCACCTGAACGAAAGTATTAAGTTTATTTGTCATCAAATTCCTGGTTTTCAAGCAAGCAACTTCTGGACAACCTCACCATGAACATCCGTCAGGCGAAAATTCCTACCTTGGAACTTAAATGTCAATTTCAAATGATCAATTCCCAACAAATGCAAAATGGTTGCATGAAGATCATGGACATGCACCCTGTCTTCAACAGGAGAAAACCCAAAGTCATCAGTCTTTCCGAAGTGGGCACCAGGCTTGATACCGCCGCCTGAAAGCCACATCGAAAACGCATCGATATGATGATTTCTACCGGTAGTCTCGCGTAATTCAGACATTGGAGTTCTACCAAACTCTCCACCCCAAATCACCAGGGTATCATCCAGCAACCCACGCTGCTTTAAATCGGTGATCAATGCTGCACAGGGACGGTCTACATCGCCACAAACTTTTTCAATCCCCGTTTCCAAATTCGCATCCCCACCACCATGATGATCCCAATCGGTGTGATAGAGTTGAACAAAACGGGTTCCTCTTTCCACTAATCTTCGTGCAAGCAGGCAGTTTCTTGCAAAAGAAGGCTTTGAAACATTAGGGCCGTAAAGATCGAGTGTACGCTTATCTTCCTTCGAAAGATCAATCAACTCCGGGGCACTTGATTGCATTCGATGTGCCATTTCATAGGATGCGATTCTGCTAGCGATTTCAGGATCCCCCGAGTCTAGAAGCCTGACAGAGTTCAAATCTTTGACTGCATCAATAACATGGCGTTGATCCTGATCAGAAATACCTTTGGGAGTCAAAAGGTTAAGAATTGGCTCGCCTGATCCCCGCAGCGGAACACCTTGAAAAGAAGTAGGAAGGAAACCACTGGACCAACATGCAGAACCGCCTCTAGGCCCTCTGGGGCCAGACTGAAGAACCACGAAACCAGGCAGGTTTTGGGATTCGCTACCAATGCCATAAGTCACCCACGAACCCATGCTGGGCCTGCCAAATTGGGCAGAACCTGAATTCATGAAAACTTTGGCAGGAGCATGATTAAAAACGTTAGTGGCCATTGAACGAACAATGGTGATATCATCAGCAACGCTACCAAGAGCGGGAAAAAGTTCAGAGATGGCTGCACCACTTTGACCATATTTTTTGAATTTTCTCGGGGTCGCAAGAAGCTTAGGAGTCTCCTTGGAAAAAGTGTCCATGAAGGCAAAGCGTTTACCCTTGATAAATTCCTGTGGGATGGGTTTGGCATGCCAGCGGGTTAATTCGGGCTTTTCATCAAAAAGGTCCAACTGACTAGGGCCACCTGCCATGAAAAGAAAGATCACATTCTTGGCCTTGGGTTTATGATGCAAACCCGCAATGGAAGATGCCTTAGCACTTGAACCATTAAGCATTTCAGACAAGGCAATCGCACCAAGGCCAACGGCACAATCCTTGAAGAAGTGCCTTCGGGTTTGCTCTAGAAGAAGATTATGTTCAGGCATAGGATTATTCCCGTGTAATAAATTCATCAAGGTTAAGCAAAGCACGAGCCACCAAGAACCAGTCTGAAGGTGATGGATTTGCAGAACCATTTTGATGAAGCAATCGTGTGATAATTTCAACCTCAGATGGCTTGGGCATTCTGGCCAGACAAATCAAAAAAGCTTGATTGATTCGTTCGACATCCGAAGAGGAATAAGATGCAAGCCGGTTGCTTAATTCCCTTGCGAACTCAACATGGGCTTCATCATTAAGAAGAGTCAAAGCCTGCAAGGGAGTATTGGAGCGGTTTCTGCGGGTGCAGGAAGATACAGCATCAGGGGCATCAAAAACAACCAGGTTAGGGTGGGGAGCAGAACGCCAGAAATGAGTGTACATACCCCTTCTATAACGGTTTGCCCCACTATTGGGTTTCCAATTTTTAGGGACCTGGGTGAAGCTGTAAACACCCTCTGCCTGCGGGGGAAAAACACTGGCACCACCAATCTTGCTGTATAACAAACCTGAGGATGCCAACCCCACATCACGAACAATTTCAGCATCCAGTCGAATTCGATTTTGACGGTAAAGCAAGCGATTTCGCGCATCGATCTTTTCGTATTCAGGCCTGCTTTTTGAAGCTTGCATGTACGTTGCAGAAGTCACCATCAACCGGTGCATCGATTTCACGCTCCAGCCTTGATTTCTGAACTCTGTAGCAAGCCAATCAAGCAACTCTGGGTGAGTAGGCAATGTGCCTTGAGTTCCAAAGTCATTCTCTGTTTCAACAATCCCCACACCAAAGAACACCTGCCAGAACCTGTTGACCGTCACCCGGGATGTCAGGGGATTGTCCTTATCGAAAAGCCAGTTCGATAAATCCATCCGGTTGGGTTTGGGGCTACGAAGAGAATGCAAAACTTGAGGAACGCCTGATTCAACCGGTGCTCCCTTGCGGGTAAATTCGCCCCCCAGATGTATGTTTGTTGATCTTGGCTTTGCCATTTCCTGAACCACAAGAGTTGAATCAATTTCTGGAATTTCTTCCTTCGTCTTAAATATTTCCGCATCTAAAGAAGCACGTTTTTCATTAATTAAACCCTGGGTAAGTGCAACAAAGGCATTGGGCGCAATGACCATTCCAACAATGTGACGCATTCTATCCACCTGCCTGAAGTAGGCTTCGATGCTTCGCTCTTGGGAAGGGGTTCTGCCATTGGGCGCTATACCTATGATTTCATTGATCAATGGGGGAAGGAGTTCTCGCTCTTTGGATTGTATTTTTAATTCCAGCGCAGCGATCTTGGCGGGAGTCAAAGGGTCCAATTGCTTTTGAGAAGTCTCAAGTTTTTTCAAATAAAGCTTTAACTTATCTCGTTTTTTAATCTCATCCTGTGGTGCCAGCTCCAGGTTTGGCTCATCCACCGTATTGAAGAATGCAAAGAACTGATAATATTCCTTCTGGGTAAGCGGATCAAACTTATGGTCATGACATTGACAACACCCAACCGTAAGGCCCAGCCAAACCGTGCCTGTTGTATTCACCCTATCCACCACCGATTCAACACGGAATTGCTCCTTGTCGATCCCACCCTCTTGATTAATTGAAGTATTTCGGTGAAAGCCTGTTGCAACCTTATCATCCAAGGTTGATCCCGCAACCAAATCCCCCGCAAGTTGCAGGGTGGAAAAACGATCAAATGGCATATCAGAATTCAAGGCAGAGATAACCCAATCGCGATATTTCCAAATCGATCGCGGGCCATCGATGCTGTAGCCATTTGAATCGGCATAGCGTGCCTGATCCAGCCAAAGCCTGGCCCATCGTTCGCCATATTGCGGAGAATCCAACAACCGGGCAACCACCTTCTCGTAAGCATTGGGAGATTTATCATTGAGGAAGTTTTCAACTTCGATTGGAGTAGGGGGAATTCCCGTTAAATCAAGTGAAACCCTACGAATAAGCGTGGAACGATCGGCTTGGACCGAAGGTGTCATCTTGTCCTTGGCAAGCCTGTTCATGACAAAATAGTCGATAGGATTCCTACACCAATCTTTATCAGCAACGACGGGAAGCGCAGGTTTGGTTATAGGCAAAAAAGACCAGTGAGTTGTTTTTTTGACATCCTCAACCGCAAGGGCTTCGGAAGCGGGAAGCTTTGCACCTGAATCAATCCAGCTACGAAGAAGTGAGATTTCATCCTTGGAAAGTTTCGGGCCCTTAGGAGGCATCTGCTCCACATTCTCTTTGCCTGTTAAAGCATGAAGAATAAGGCTTTCGCTGCTTTTGCCGGGCAGCACCGCGGGCCCGCTATTTCCGCCTTTGAGGATTGCACGGGCACTATCCATTCGGAATCCACCACGCTTACTTTCAGCATTATGGCAACTTACACAAGAACGAACAACAAACGGCTTGATCTCCCGATCAAAGTCTGGGGTGAGATTAAAATTCAGTGTGATTAAGAAAGCAATCAAATGCATCGTGGGGTACACCTATCTAGTACTTGATTATTGCCATTAACACAAAACTGAGCAAGTAAAAAAGACCATTGTAAAAGTAGGCGATGCTAAGTCCCCTGCTTCAAAGAAACCATGTTTTCAGCAATCAATTTAACTTGGGAGGCCAAATCCGCTTGAGTTTCCCTTTGTTGCGCAACAACCTCGACAGGAGCGCGTTGAACAAAGCTTTCGTTGGAAAGTTTAGCTTCGATGGATTGAATCTGTTTTTGTTTTTCAGCCATCATTTTTTCCAAGCGGGCAATCTCGGCCTTCACATCAATCAAGCCTGCAAGGCTGATATACGCTTCGAAATCAGGGTGAACATGGGATGCAGATTGCGAAGGGCGAGTTACCAATGGTCCGCATTCCAAACCGCCTACTCCCCCCAAGTGCGCTAAAAAGGGCTTTAAAGACTTAAGATCGGAAGCAATTGCATCAGAGCAGCGCACCTTAATATCAAGCATCTTTTTTACATCGAGAAGATATCGGTTTCGAACATCCCTGATCGCCCGAACCAATTCCTGCATACGCGCTATTCGAGCTTCGATTTCGGGTTGATGCCAGGCTTTGGGATAACTTGGCCATGCTGCAATGACCACGCTTATTTCCGCCTGCACAGGTACAGGCAACCCACGCAACGGAGCAACTTCCCCCAGGGCCTTCCAGATGGTTTCCGCAAGAAATGGCATGAATGGGTGAATCAATCGCAAGATGGCATCCAAAACCCCCGCAAGAACTCTTTGGGCAACAGGCTTGGATTCATCTTTCAGCCTGCCTTTACTCATTTCGACATACCAATCACAAAATTCCGTCCATATGAACTCATACAAAGTTCGAATCGATTCACTGAAGCGGAATGATTCAAGATGCATGGTTAATTCCTCGGTGGTTCGCTGCAACCTGCTCAGCAACCATCGATCTTCCAAAGGAAGAGAAGCAATATCAACAGGTGCAGGTTGATAACCTTCGAGGTTCATAAAGAGAAAGCGAGCAGCATTCCAAAGCTTGGTGGCAAAATTACGACCTTGCTCGAAGCGTTCAGATCCCTGCGTAGCCGTGGGCAATTCAGGATCAGGGGTAGGCCACGGCCCTCCTGGCCTGAAGGTTTTCTTGCAACTTGGGCAAGTGATTTTCTTGGTCCGCATGTACATGTGCTCTTGCTTCACCGTCACCAAGGTTTCGCAATGAGGGCAGATGTTGCCAACGGGCATCCTGCTGTCCTGCGTTTCGGTTGCAAGGTGCGCCATCTGATACCTCAAAGCATCAGCGCCATAACGGGAAATGATATCAAGCGGATCAATACCATTGCCCTTGCTCTTACTCATTGTTTCTCCAAAACCATCGAGGATTTTGGGATGAATGTAGACCTTGTGAAAGGGTATCCTGCCTGTATTGAACAGCCCTGTCATCACCATGCGGGCAACCCATAGGGTGATGATATCCCTGCTGGTAACCAGGACACTGGTAGGGTAATACTTTGCAAGTTCCCTGGTTTGCCCGGGCCAACCCAGGGTGGAATGTGGCCACAAGGCGGAACTGAACCAAGTATCGAGAACATCTGCGTCTTGAACAATTCTAAGATCCCCGCCCAAAGCATCTTCCGGGATATCGGTCAACGAGCAAACAAGCCATTGATTATTTTCATGATCCCAAATCCAACAAACATCATCACGGTTGGCAAAAGCCTTCTTCAAATCTGATTCATCGCATTTTGCATACCATATTGGGATTCGATGCCCCCACCAAAGCTGCCTACTAATACACCAATCGCGCTTTTCACCAAGCCAATCTAGGTAGGTATCTGCATAGCGTTCGGGAGTAAATTTAACCTTACCGTCCTTCACCGCATCAATTGCAATCTGAGCTAGGTGATCCATCTTTACAAACCATTGGTCGGAAAGAAATGGCTCAATGGGGGTTTTGCTTCGGTCACTATGCGCCAACTCGATATCACGGTCTTCTCGGCCCTCGTAGAATCCAAGCTTTTCCATATCTTCAGTAACGCGCTTCCTTGCCTCGTAGCGATCAAGTCCGGAATAAACGCCAAAACCATCCTTGATGGTTCCATCGTTTGCAAGAATGTTAATCATGGGCAGATTATGCCTTAAACCACAGGCATAGTCATTTCGATCATGAGCAGTAGTAACTTTGACAGCCCCGGTACCAAATTCTTTCTTTACAAGAATGCCATCTGCAATGATGGGAATTTCGCGCCCAGCAAGCGGGATTAAAACCTTCTTTCCCACAAGGTGGGTGTAGCGTTCATCTGAAGGATGAACTGCAACAGCAACATCGCCCAACATTGTTTCAGGGCGTGTTGTGGAAAATCGAATAAATTCATCAGAGCCAGAAACAGGGTATCGAAAAGTCCAAAATCCACCTTTGACTGTTTCGGTAAAAGTTTCATCATCCGCAACAGAAGTCTGCAGGTGGGTGTCCCAATTGACAAGCCTTTTACCCCTGTAGATGAAGTTTTGTTTGAACATTTGAAAAAAAGTGGCCCGAACCGCAAGGGCACAAACAGGATCGAGAGTAAAACGGGTTCGTTCCCAATCACAACTTGCACCGATTTCGCGCAACTGCCCCAGAATTCGTTTCTCGTACTGATCTTTCCATTCCCAGATCCGATTGACGAGTTTCTCCCTGCCAAGCTCATGCCTGGTCTTACCATCTTCTTCCTTGACTCTTCGTTCAACAACGGCTTGTGTTGCAATGCCCGCATGATCTGTCCCGGGCATCCAAAGCACATTGTATCCCTGCATTCTGCGCCAACGGGCAAGAATATCCTGCAGCGTGCTATTAAGGGCATGACCAAGGTGAAGAGCCCCTGTAACATTGGGCGGGGGTATGACTATGCAATAAGGTTCGCCCTTGGCTTCGGGGTTGGCATGAAAAAAATTGTTGTCCTCCCAAAACTTCAAACAATCCTGCTTGGCCTGATGGGGTTCATACTGCTTAGGCAATTCACTCGACATTTAAACAATCCCTTAGAAACCTTGGACTTCGAAAAAGTAACAGGAGAACTGCACTCCTACTTTGCTTCGGCTTGCTCGCGATCCTTGATCAGTTTGTACTCGATACTATCCACCAAGGCCAACCACGAAGCTTCCACAATATTTTCACTGACTCCTACCGTGGACCATACATCGCGTTTGTCCTGCGATTCAATAATAACTCGAACTCTTGCAGCAGTTCCAGCACGGGCATTCACCACACGCACCTTGTAATCTGCAAGATGTAGGTCCGAAAGATTCGGAAACAACGGAAGAAGGGCTTTCCTTAATGCTCCGTCTAGTGCATTAACCGGGCCATCGCCTTCGCTAACCGTGTGGGCCTCAGAAGTACCATGGCGAATTTTCACCGTGGCTTCAGTTACCGGCAGCCCATCTTTCATCATCTCAATATTTACGCGATACGAAAGCCTTTCAAACAATGGTTCGTACATGCCTGCAGCCTTGCGCACCAGGATTTCAAACGATGCTTCTGCTGCTTCAAACTCATAGCCAGCATTCTCCAGATCTTGAACTTGATTAAGAATCTTGGTCATCAAGGCACGATCACCTGTGAAGTCAAACTTCGAAGTTTTACTGAGAATGGTGGCTATCCCTGATAGCTCGCTTACAAGGATCCGCCTTTGATTTCCGACGATGGATGGATCAATATGTTCGTAACTGCGAGAAACCTTGGCAACGGCATGGGTATGCATGCCTCCTTTATGCGCAAAAGCACTGGCACCCACAAAAGGTTGACCATTTCGAAAATTCATGTTCGCAGTTTCATACACATACCTCGACAACTCGGTAAGGTGCTTCAAACTTCCCTCCGTCAACACCTTGTAATTCTGCTTTAGTGCAAGATTGCCCAAAACACTGATAAGATCAGCATTGCCACATCTTTCTCCGATTCCATTGATCGTGCCCTGAACTTGAGTTGCGCCCTTTGCGACCGCAGCCAGAGTATTGGCAACGCCTAGCTCACAATCATTATGGCAATGAATCCCCACTTGGGTCTGGGGCTTTAACGCAGCACGAACCGAAGCAACCCCAGAGGCAATCCCATCGGGCAAGGTGCCACCATTGGTATCGCAAAGGATAAGAACAGTTGCACCGGCCGCTTCAGCAGCCTGAAGGGTTTTGATGGCGTAATCGGGATTGTTTTTAAACCCATCAAAGAAATGCTCTGCATCATAAAAGATCTCGCGCCCCTGATCCTTGCAATAGCGAATGGAATCAGAAATCATAGCAATATTTTCTTCAAGCGTGGTACCTAGAATTTCGGTCACATGCAAGTCCCAGGTTTTACCTACGATCGTTATGAGAGAAGTTTCAGCATCCAACAAAGCCTTGATACAAGTATCGTTGGCGGGCAGGACTCCTTTTCTGCGAGTCATTCCAAAAGCCGAAACCTTGGCATGCTTGAGATTTAGCTTACGCACTTCCCTGAAGTATTCAAAATCCTTGGGGTTGGACAAAGGATATCCGCCTTCAATAAAATCCACTCCCAACTCGTCAAGTTTTTTGGTAATGTGCAATTTGTCCTGGAGGGAGAAATTAACCCCTTCGCCTTGGCTGCCATCGCGCAAAGTGGTGTCATAAATAAAGACGCGCGTCATCGTAAAGCCATCCCACAAAAGAAGAAAACAGAAACGGGACCAATGGCCCGAAAAACAACAATAAGACATTAAACCAAGAGGGTATAAGTCTGTCCACTACAGGAAAAGCAACTTTGCCTGCCTGAGGGGGCGACTTGCCTGCATAAACCTAACCATGAGGGAGCTTGGATTCAGCAAAAGTAGGCGGACAACCAAGATGTCTGAACCAGTTTGCATCATCTTTTTTAGGATAATCCAGCCTGAAATGGGTACCTCGCGATTCAGTTCTTTGCCTTGCAGAGAATATCATAAGGCGTGCTACGGTAAGCAAATTTGCCAACTCCCACCCTTCCCGGGTCTGAAATTCCCTTCGTAATGCATACCTGCACCAAAATCCTACCGTGCGCTCCGCCTCTGCCAATCCCTCTTCATTCCGAACAATTCCCATGTACCGTACCATCAAACTTCGCAGCGAATTAGTAACATCTGTAATATCAAGTTCACCTTCGTTATCAGGTTTGACATTTAACTTAATCGGGGGTACCTCAAAGCGATCGGACATTTTTCTTGCTTCACTTACAGCACCATCCGCACATAATTTCCCATAAACCAGGCCCTCTAAAAGGCTGTTCGATGCCAATCTATTTGCGCCATGCAATCCACTGGAGGTTACTTCCCCCGCCCCCCAAAGACCGGGAATATTGGTTCGACCAAGGCCATCGACTTCTACTCCACCAATCATGTAATGCGCCCCAGGGCGTACAGGAATGCGATCGGTACGGATATCCAATCCAAAGTTCATGCAAACTTTGGCAATTCCAGGAAATCGCATCATGACTTTTTCAGGATCAAGGTGGGAAAGATCCAGATACACATTGGGATGCTGGGTTTTATCCATGGTGCGAACAATAGCCTGTGCAACCACATCGCGGGGAGCCAACTCACCCCTGGAATCTTCTTCGAGCATGAATCGATGCCCATTCTTATCAAGCAAATATGCCCCCTCACCACGAACAGCCTCGCTAATTAAGAATCTACTTGAACCCGCAACATAGAGAACGGTGGGATGAAACTGCATGAATTCCATATCCCGCAACTTTGCACCGGCCCTGTAGGCAGCAGCCATGCCGTCTCCCGTTGCAACAGGTGGGTTCGTGGTTTCACGATAAACCATCCCCACCCCGCCACTCGCCAGAATGACCTGCTTGGCCCATATAAGAAGCTTTCCCCTGCGATGTCTGTGCACCAAAACACCAACACAACGGCCTTCGTGAGTAATAAGATCAAGCGTAAAAGTCTTTTCCCAAACTTCAACATTCTTGGCTTCGCGAACCCGATCAATAATCGCCCTCATCACCTCGTGCCCTGTGGCATCCCCCAATGCATGAACAATACGATGATGGCTATGTCCACCTTCCTTACCCAAGGCAATATGCCCTTCATCCAAATCAAATTTTGTCCCGATACTAACGAGGTTACTAATTTGCCCAGGCGCCTCGCGAATTACCATCTCAACAATCGAACGGTCGCAAAGTCCGGCACCAGCAACAATGGTATCTTCGACATGGTTTTCAAATCGATCTTCAGGTGAAAGAACCCCTGCAATGCCCCCTTGAGCGTAACTTGAGTTGCTTTGAGCTATTTTATCTTTGGTTACAACAAGGACTCGCAAGTCATCTGGAACAGACAATGCTGACCTCAAACCAGCAATGCCACCACCAATAACCAAAATGTCCGTAAAGACATGTGGAGTATGCTTAGGATGAAAGCGGACCAGATATCGTTGTGGAAATGCCATACTTCAAGGATAGAGCAAAACATGATATTTTTCCATGCTTTGCTGCCAATTCTAGAATAAAAAGCTTAGTAAAACCCTGATTATTCAGGTTCAGCCAGCTTCTTGGTGAATTCTTTATAGGCTTCGCGATAAATTGCTGGTGGTTTTGCCAAATTAGGGGCCTTCGAATCGTTTTTCTCACCCCCGTTGGACTCGTACCTGCGCCCCCCCAAACTTGGGCCCTTCCCAGTGGACTGGGCTGGAGCATCTTTTTCTTTAACTCCAAGCTCTGCTTCGATTCTGCGCTTCTTTTCATCCAAAAATCGTTGCAGATCTTCTGGAGACATTTTCGCATCCTTTAACACATCCGGACTTAATCTCTTCTTGTAATTATCTAACTGAAGCTGAACAGCTTTGCGCTTATTCTCCTCGCTCGCAGCTTCAGATTCTGTTTTGGCATTAGGGTTTGCAACCCCAGCAGCATCATTTGGTTTACGATCATCGGTTCCACCAGGCCCGGGCTTATCGCCACCATTCGGGTTTCCAGATGCTTTATTTTTACCTTCACCATCCTTGCCCATGCCTTCTTTGCCTTTACCTTCTCCTTCCTTGCCCTTACCTTCACCTTCTTTACCCATGCCGTCCTTACCTTTACCTTCGCCTTCTTTGCCCATGCCTTCTTTGCCTTTACCTTCTCCTTCTTTGCCCATACCTTCTTTGCCTTTACCCTCGCCTTCCTTGCCCTTACCTTCTCCTTCTTTGCCCATGCCTTCTTTACCCTTTGCTTCCCCTTCTTTGCCTTTGGCATCACCATCTTTAGATTTACCTTCGCCTTCTTTGCCCATGCCATCCTTACCTTTACCTTCGCCTTCTTTACCCTTGGCTTCTCCTTCTTTGCCTTTAGCATCACCGTCTTTAGATTTACCTTCGCCTTCTTTACCCTTGGCATCACCGCCTTTAGCTTTGGCTTCGCCTTCTTTACCTTTAGCTTCGCCTTCTTTGTTCATATCTTTGGGCTTGCCGTCTTTGCCATCCATTGGAGAACTTGCGCCCTTATTATCTTTACCCATGGGCTGCCCCTGCTTGTTTTCTCCGCTCTTTGGGGCCCCACCCTTTTCTTCCATACCTTTTTCACCTGGGGTCTTACCCTTAGGATCATTTCCCTTCGGATCATTTCCCTTCGGATCATTTCCCTTCGGATCATTTCCCTTCGGATCATTTCCCTTCGGATCATTTCCCTTCGGATCATTT
>RFZJ01000002.1 GCA_009920765.1 Planctomycetota bacterium
AACCTGCGGTTGGATCACCTCCTTTCTAAGGAGACCTCTAATACTCTTTTGTATTAGTAATTTTCCTATCATGAGACACATTATTTCGCTTTTTGGTAATCATCGAATTTAAAAGAAACCCCGTTCTCTCTTGGGAGAACGGGGTTTTTATATTATATTTACCACTATGATTGATCCCGACTTTTTAGCTATCCTTCGTTGCCCCATTAATCCCGCCAACCCTGTTGTTGAGGTCGATAATGGCTTGCAATGCACTTCTTGTAAAACAATCTTCCCCATTAACAATGGCATCCCTTGTTTTCTCGTCGATGAAGCCATTCTTCCTAATAATGTAAAATCTCTTAATGATCTTCCCTGCCGTCAGGCTAAAAACAAAACTCCCTGATTCCTCTTTTTTCTAAATCAACCCAAGCTTCACTTCTGTTACATTTTCCGGAGCATTTATTATATTCCTCTGCATTTGTAAATTTATATTGTGAATGTTTTAGTTCTGATGGGATAAGTGCATGACAAATACTTTGATTAAATTTAACAGTTTCTTTCTTCTGGTGATTTTTGCTTTAGGTTTACTTTTAATTGGTTACCAAATCGCAGTGTTAGGCGATAATGGCTTTTTGTATTTTATTGGCACTGGGATTTGTTTGTATTGTTTTTAATCGATTCTTTTTGCAAATCTCGTATAGTCGAATCGCACCAACGCTATTAGTTCCCTTTCTATTTAATGTTTTTGTGGGTTTACAAGCACTTCCATTTTTACTTTTGCCTGATGCAGCTAAAATTCGCCCGATCGGTTGGGTGTTTATCACCGTTATCGTTGGACTGTTTTTAACTATTCGAGGTTTGGTGTTTGTATTACAGTGGTATCGAACAGAAACAAATAAGTTTGCCTGGTTCATTGGGTTGTTGTTTGTTTTCTGCCCTATCCCAACAGTCATGGCTTCTCTTCGCCTTATGGTTGCAATCAAAGGGTTTGAAATGTTGCCTTGATAATTGGAATTCAAATTACTGAAATCCCGGGTTTTGCGATGTTTTAGAACGGTAATCTTTAAGTTTATTTGTGGTAAAAACAGGTGCAATTGGGATTTATCAAACAATTTTCCTTGCGATTTTTAACTTGTGCTCTGATTTGAATAATTTGCTGCATTTAGCACTGATGAAATTGTAATATAAGTTTTAATATAAGTACCTTTACTGTGGGATTTTAATGAAGCATCCTGATGAAACGGAAAAGCCGGGTAAAATTGCAGACCCAGATGTCACCATTGATTCATTTGTTTCTGATAGGCCCAAATCAAAAGAATTTGATACTTTAAACGAATTTACAGCTACTAATTTAGGCGATTCGATTCCAATTCCAACGGGATCAGAAACTCACAAGTCCGTCGAGGTTCTTCTTGGTCGTTTTCGAGTTATGAAGGTTCTTGGCGAAGGAGCGTTTGGGAAGGTTTACCTTGCACGAGATGAGCATTTAGACCGCTTGGTGGCAATAAAGATATCCAAAGAAATTATTCACGATAAAAATCTGCTTGATTCTTTTTTAATCGAAGCGCAAATGCTTGCAAAGCTTGATCATCCTAACATTGTTCCAGTGCACGATGTCGGCAATTCTGAATCGGAAGGTTTCTTCATCATTTCTAAATATTTGGATGGTGGAAGCCTTTCTCAGGCAATTACAAAAAATGCCGGGGATATTTCTTGGGTTTGTAAAACTATTGCCCTGATAGCCGATGGCTTGCATCATGCTCATACCCGCGGTTTGGTGCATCGTGACATTAAACCGGACAACATTCTGTTAGATACTTCTGGTAATCCGTGCATTGTTGATTTTGGCCTGGCATTAAAAGAAGAATCATTTGGAGAAGGCAGGGGGTTGATGGGAACCCCACTTTATATGAGCCCAGAACAGGCGAGTGGGGAAGGTCATAGGGTGGATGGTCGTTCAGATATTTTCAGTCTAGGGGTGATTTTTTATGAAATGCTTGTGGGAAGAAAGCCCTTTGAAGCCAAAAATGTTTCCTTATTGTTGCAAATGATCAAATTGGTTGAAGTAAAACCTCCTAGGCAGGTGAATCAAAATATTCCCAAGGAGTTGGAAAGAATCTGTCTGAAAGCATTGAGTCGTAAACTTTTGGATAGGTATTCCACTGCGGCAGATATGGCTGAAGATTTGAGATCTTTTCTGGTATCTACCCCTGTGTCGTCTTTTGGTGGTGTTCCATTTGCTGGAATGGAAGTTGACAAAATTGGATATGGTTCCAGTAAATCGCCCGGTCTTGATTCTCAAAGCATTCCTTTGGTTTATAAAGGATTGCGATCGTTCGATCAAAGTGATGCTGATTTCTTTTTGGAACTATTGCCGGGTTCCCGGGATAGGGAAGGTTTGCCAAACATCATTCGTTTTTGGAAAACCCAAATTGAAAATCCCTCAGCCTCTTTCACTGTTGGGGTAATTTACGGTCCTTCCGGGTGTGGCAAATCATCCTTGATGAAAGCAGGATTAATTCCCAATCTTGATGATAAGATTATTCCCATTTATTTAGAGTCTACTGCAACTGATACGGAAGAATCCGTTCTCAAAAAATTACGAAAGTGCTTGCCCGATCTTCCTCCGGAATTGAGTCTTACCCAAGCCTTTGGTTTGATTCGTAAAAAGAAAACTGCTGGATTAAATAGGAAATTACTGATCATTGTTGATCAGTTTGAGCAATGGCTTCACGCCAACCCTAAACTTGAAAATGCCCAATTGGTTCAAGCTCTTCGTCAGGTGGATGGTGATTATATCCAAGTTTTTCTGATGATCCGCGATGATTTTATGTTGGCCATGAATCGATTGATGGCAGCTTTGGAAATCCAAATTCTAGAGGGTACAAATTTCACCTTGGTTGATTTGTTTGACCAAAAGCATGCGGCTAAGGTTTTAAGATTATTTGGGCAGGCTTTGGAATGTCTGCCCAAGGGAGACCTTTCCAAAGAGCAGCAGCAATTTATTCATGACAGTATTAATGCCCTTTCGGTGGATGGAAAAGTTGTATCTGTAAGGCTCTCGGTTTTTGCAGATATGATGAAAAGCCGACCTTGGTTACTTTCATCGTTAAAGTCGCTTGGGGGTGTTGAAGGTGTTGGGGTGCGGTTTTTGGAAGAAACTTTTTTCTCTTCGTCTGCGCCGGTTCTTTGCAAGATTCATCATAAGGCTGCCCAAAAGGTTTTACGGGCCTTGCTTCCTACCGCTGGATCTAGCAGCATAAAGGGTTGCATGCTTTCCTTGGAGGCGTTGAAGGAAGTTTCAACTTATGGCGATAAACCCAGGGATTTTGATCAACTTTTACAGTTGCTGGATAGTGAACTACGATTGATCACCCCTATTTCCATGGAAGAAGAAGATTCAAACTCAAATCGGTTTTATCAGTTATCTCATGATTATCTGGTGCCTTCGCTGCAAGAATGGCTTTTAAGGAAACAAAAAGAAACACGAAAGGGACAGGCGGAATTGGTTTTGGAGGACCGTGCCCAAGTTTGGAATTTGCATCCAGAAAACAGGCAGTTGCCATCTCTGTTTCAGTGGTTAAACATTGGATGGCATACTCGTAGTAGGGATTGGACAAAACTCCAGCGAAGGATGATGAAAAAGGCTAGGCATTATTATCTTTTGCGAAGCATGTTGATTACTTTGGTGATGGTGTTTTTGGGGGGCCTTGGTTGGGAAGGGTATGGCCTGGTGAAATCAGAAGATTTGGTGGAAAGGCTGGTAGATGCTAATATTGCAGATGTCCCAACTATCGTAAAAGAGATTTCTGGTTATCGCCGATGGGCTAACCCCATGCTTTTAACGGCGAACAAGAAAGCTGAACAGGAAAAAGATGAACGGAAGCAACTTCATACAAGTTTAGCATTGCTACCGGTTGATAATAATCAGATTGCGTACCTTTATGCGAGACTTTTGGTAGCCAAGCCTAATGAAGTGGATGTGATAGTAGATGCCTTGAAAATTTATAAAGAGGAACTTAAGGAAAAACTTTGGGACATCCTTCTTAATCCAGCAAAAGGAAATGAATTACAAATATTAAGGGCAGGTAGTGCGTTAGCTGTTTTTGATCCGCAGAGTAAAAACTGGGAGCCATCCTGCCAATTAATAGTGAGTCAGTTGGTTAAGGAGAATCTTGCTTTTATTAAGATTTGGGCTGATGCTTTACGGCCGGTGAAAAATGTTTTAATCAACCCGCTTTCGAAAATCTTTAATAACAGAGCTTCTGATAAAGCTTCTGAAAACTCGTTGGCAACCAACTTGCTTGGAGATTTTGCATCAGATTTACCCGAAATTCTCGTTAGCCTGATCCTAGATGCTGATGAAAAACAATTTGCTTTATTATTTCCGGTTTTAACCGAACATAGCGCTTCTTGTCTTTTGCTATTATCTGCTGAGATTAATAAAAATTTTTCACCCGTGGTCGACGATAAGCTTAAGGAAAATTTTGCAAAAAAGCAGGCTAATGCTGCTTTGGCTTTGGCAAAGTTAAATCAGCTTGAAACTATGTGGCCTTTGTTAATCCACAGCCAAGATCCCCGAAGGCGAAGTTATTTGATTGATAAGTTTGCATTGTGGAATGTTGATCACACGTTGATTTTGAGGCGATTAAATTTAGAAAATGATAATTCTATCCGCAGGGCATTGATTCAAAGTCTTGGGGAATATGGTCTCGAGCAAATATCGATTGATGAAAGAAAAACAATTATCCCTTTACTGCAAGAAATTTACCTTAAAGACAATGATTCTGGTGTTCATGCCTCAGCGGAATGGTTGTTGAAATCTTGGGGTGAAAACACCTTCTTAAATAAAACAAAAGAAACTTGGAAAAAAAACAAGGATTTATCAACTAAAAGGCAGGTAGAAATTAGAACTCGATTGAATAAGGAAAAAGAGAAGTCTGTCTCGGAATGGTATATTAATGGTCAAGGGCAGACTATGGTGGTGATTCCGGGGCCAGTTGAATTTTTAATGGGTTCACCAGAAGGTGAAGCAGACCGTAATATAATTGAAAAGCAGCACCGTAGACGAATTAGCAGATCTTTTGAAATTTCCAGCAATCTCATAACTATTAGCCAATATCAACAATTTGATAAAAATTATATCAAAACCATTGATGGTAAATATGCTCGGAGTGGAGATTTACCGGCAATTAACATTACTTGGTTTATGGCCTCTGGTTATTGCAATTGGTTAAGCCAGCAAGAAGGAATTCCAAAAGACCAATGGTGCTATGAAATGGATGGCAAGGGAAATGTGACTGCATTAAAGAAAGATTATTTAAGCTTAAAAGGGTATAGATTACCTACCGAGGCTGAAATGGAATATGCCAGTCGTGCGGGATCGATTACCGCCAGATATTTTGGCGAAACAGATGTATTATTGTCTAAATATGCTTGGAATAACAGAAATTCACAAAATCAAACATGGCCAGTTGGCAGTTTGAAACCAAATGATTTTGGGTTATTTGATATGCTGGGAAATTGTTTTAATTGGTGTATGGATATTTATAAAAGCTACCCGCAAGTAGAAGGTGGGGTTGTGGAAGATAAAGAAAATGAGTTAACTATTTCGGCTGTTGATTTGTTTTTGGTATTTAAATTTTTAGAGCGTAAAAACGGTTCTCCATTGGAAAACCTTGGTCGTGTATTGCGAGGCGGTTCTTTTGTCAGCCATGAATCCTTGGCGCGTTCTGCCTTAAGAGGTTACAATATTCCATTTGTCCCACTAGATTTCGTAGGGTTTCGCTTAGCGAAGACAAATTAATTAGGAGTTAAATTCTAAAGTATTCGAATTCAAAAGATCTATCAGATACAAACCACTCACTTTAATCCGGGGGATTAAATGTAATAATAATGAACAAGAATCCCTGCTTTGTACTTTTTTTGATAAACAATGGGTATGATTGCGCAGGAGACTTGGCACACTTTTAATCATTGCACATTAAACCAAAACAAAAAGAACCCCGCAGACATAAGCCTTGGGGTTCTTTGGTTTTAAGTAAACTGGAATTTTACCTATAGGGCGTTGCTTGTGGAGCGGAGGGAATCCCCAAAGGTGTTGAACTGGGCAAACTTCCACCTGTCGGAACTATTACCGTAGGTGGCGCACTTGTTCTTGGGGCACCCATCCCTGGAGTGGGGGGGATAATTACAGAATCAATTGCTGGGATACTTTCTTTGGAATTTCCATTAGTTGGAAGGATGGCTTTATCTGCATCCATGGTTAACGGCACAGGTTGCAAGGATGGAGTTAAACTAGTTAGCGGAATGCCTAGTTCTTGTAAAGCTGGTGAGGCACCAGGTGTAGGCTGTTTGTTGCTATTTTCCGGTGCAGCAATAGTATGAATCGGAGCTTTTTTTGCCTGAGGTGTGGGTGTGAATTTCACCTGATTGGCTGCGCCATCGCCTATCGGGTTGCTAACAGCGATGGAAGATTTATCAGGAGCTTGTGCTACCTTTGGCGCATTAGAAATACTGATGGGATTACCATCCAAAGTATTGCCCACATTGCTAACAGCTCCTGCGCCAGGTATGTCTGCAGTTTCGGTTGTAACTTTGGGTTGAGTGCTAGGTGTTCCCAAAGTATTAAGAGAGTAGGTAGGTTTGGGTTGGAATTTTTTATCTTCTTTGGTGCAAAAAGGGCACCATTCAAAGCAGCCAGTTAAAAGAAACGAGCTTATGGAAAGAAGGAAAGTCGCCTTGTGCCAATATTGGATTCGCATTGGAATCCCTCCCGCTGTTTTTGTTTGAATTTGCATTGCTCCAATAGCATGCCGTGTAGAGAAAAATCTCGATTCAAACCTAAAACAAGATGGCGGTGGGAATAACCCTAGTTGGAAAGGTTGTCAAGAGAATGCAAGCAGCTAGAGGCATTATTTTTATGCCCCTAGCTGGGAAGTGGAAAAGATAGGATGACTAGTTAGTTCCCGGGCATTGGTGCAGGAGCGCCCATTCCACCAGGGCCAGGCAAAGGCGCAGGCAGCGCAGAGGGCGAAGCAGCAGTTTGATTATTGTTGGCGCCTGTCTCCATGGACGCAAGTTCCTTGGAAAGAGGAAAAAACGGTGAAGGTGGAACATACTGAGGTGGGTGTTCCAGATAGTGACCGCTGGGCAATGTCATGCCGGCTATGTGTGTTTGGCAACCTGAAGTCCCAATTAACAAAATTCCCGTGAAGCCAAATGTTGCGAGTGCGATTTTTGATTTAATCTTCATATTTATTTCCCCTGTCTTGCCGGTTTTTAACCGAATAATGCAAATTTTGAGTGTTAGTAATACTCATTACTTCTTATCGGCTGGAAATATGAAAAGAATTTACTGGAAATAACGAAAATTACAGATCATCCTTTAATAGTGGTTGCAACGAGGCAACCAAAAATGATTAATTACAGGGAGAGGCGATTCACACTCGCTTTATTGCATGAGGCATTATCCTACAATCTTGAAATGGAACAATCCGGTAGTTCCAGTACCGATGGTAATCTTCGACCGTCAGGAAATTAGTACGGTGCGCAAAGTTGGGTTTGATTCGCCCCCATGGTTGCAAACAGGAGCGGTCGACAGCCCGTTTGATTTTTCAGCAAGAATGCTGGAACTGATATCAGACATATCGCAAAACTGCCCCGAATTTTTTAATCTTGATCCCAATAAAATTCTGGTAACAATCACCCGGGCTAGGAATTTCAGACTTCATGGGTTGCAGGCCCGGGTTACTCCCATGAGATTTGAAGGTGGCAATCTTCAATGCAAGCGTGGGAATCGAAATTACGAGGTCCAACAGTATTATGTAGACGGTAGGGAAATCTATTACCTGGTGACTTTTTGTTTGCCCAGATTCCAAGATCAGACCCTCGAAAATAAACTCGTTACGGTTTTTCATGAGCTTTATCATATCAGCCCCGAATTTAATGGGGACTTGCGCAGGCATCAGGGCCGTTGTGCATGGCATACGCATAGTAAAAAATCATATGACGTTCAAATGCTTCATATGGCAAGGGACTATGTTGCAACAACTAAAAAGCCCTATCTTCATGATTTTCTTCGAGTTGATTTTGCCCAGTTAATCCACAAGCATGGTGGAATACATGGTTCAGTTGTACCATTGCCTCGCTTAGTGCCAACTGCCCGTACAGCGAAAGTCAGCTAAACAATAACAGTAGGAATTTAAGATTCATGGCAAATAACAAATTTGGCTTCAAGGACTATCTTAAAGGCTGCCCCGAAACTTTTAATGTTAAATCGCATGCCAAAGGCCCTGAGGGCGAACTTCCTTTAACCGAGGAATTACTGCTTAATGCTCCGAGTGGTGATTTGTTTGGTTGGTCATTGAACGTGGGCATGGGTTGGAAGCCTGAAGAGATGGGCCGTCCTGAGTTTTTAGTTTTAAGTACCTCAGGGGGAATTCGTAATCCAGATGGCACTCCTCTTGCGCTTGGATTTCATACAGGGCATTGGGAAGTTGCGCTTTTGGTTCAAGAGGCTGCCAAGGCTTTTAGGACCTTGGGTGCCATTCCTTTTTCGGGCTTTGTTACCGATCCCTGCGATGGCAGATCGCAAGGCACCCACGGCATGATGGATAGCCTGCCTTATCGAAATGATGCTGCGATTGTTTTACGAAGGCTTGCGAGATCTTTGCCCACGCGTAAAGGCGTGCTTGGCGTTGCAACCTGTGATAAAGGATTGCCTGCGATGATGATGGCGGTAGCTGGTTTGCATAATCTGCCTGCAATCATTGTGCCTGGTGGAGTTACTTTGCCAGCTGATAATGGCGAAGATGCGGGGAAGGTTCAAACTATCGGGGCGCGCTTTTCCCACAATCAAATTTCCTTGAAGGAAGCCGCTGAAGCTGGTTGCAGGGCTTGTGCCTCGCCTGGTGGTGGTTGCCAATTTTTAGGCACGGCAGCATCTTCCCAAGTGGTGGCGGAAGCCTTGGGCATTGCGTTGCCACATTCTGCTTTGGCCCCCTCGGGCCAACCTGTTTGGTTGGAGTTGGCGAAATATTCGTCACAGGCTTTGTATCAGCTTGCATCTTCGGGAATAAAAACTTCGGATATTCTTACCCCGGCAGCGATCCGAAATGCGATCGTGGTGCATGCTGCATTCGGTGGTTCAACGAATTTGCTTTTACATATCCCTGCAATTGCCCATGCTGCAAAGCTTCGGCGACCCACGGTTGAAGATTGGATAGAAATCAATCGTAAGGTTCCGAGACTTGTAGATGCACTTCCAAATGGGCCGGTGGGTTACCCTACGGTGAGTGTATTTTTAGCAGGTGGAGTTCCTGAAGTGATGCTACATCTTGAAGGCATGGGCTTGCTGGATACGTCTGTTCTTACCTGTACAGGCGAAACCTTGGCGCAAAATTTGAAAGAATGGAAACAATCTGAGCGAAGGCATAAATTCAGGCAGATGCTAAAAGACATGGATGGTGTGAACCCCGATAAAGTTATTTTTCCACCTGCAGATGCTAAAAAAGAAGGCTTAACTTCGACGGTATGTTTCCCCAAGGGGAATCTTGCCCCTGAAGGAGCCGTAATAAAAGCGACCTCTATTGATGCTTCGGTTGTGGGGCAAGATGGTGTGTATCGCATCAAGGGGCCGGCCCGGGTATTTTTGGAAGAGCGACTTGCGATTGCAGCTATCAAAGAAAAAAGAATCAAGGCAGGCGATATTATTGTGCTGATGTGCAGGGGGCCAGTGGGCAGTGGTATGGAAGAAACATACCAAGTTACTTCTGCATTAAAGCATTTAAGTTTTGGCAAGCATGTTGCGTTGATAACCGATGCACGATTTTCTGGCGTTTCGACTGGGGCTTGTATTGGCCATGTTGGGCCCGAGGCACTTGCAGGTGGCCCCATAGGTAAAATCTTGGAAGGTGATTTGGTAGAAATAATTATTGATCGTAATAAACTGGAAGGCTCGTTGAACCTGATAGGCGAAAACGGGCAAGATTATGGGATTGAATGGGGCAATAAAGCCCTTGAGAGCCGAAAGCTTAGACCAGACTTGGCTGCAGACCCTAATTTACCTGATGATACACGCCTGTGGGCAGCATTGCAGAATTTGGGCGGGGGTACCTGGGGTGGTTGTGTTTATGATGCAGATAGTTTGATCAACGCCTTAAAACGGTAAAGATAGTTTTGTGATTCGGTTGTTGAATTTGAATAGCAAATGTTTCATAGTGTCAACTTAATTACTTTTGTGGAATTTGACGAAAGGGAATAAAATGTCTGTTCGTCTAAGGTTGTTTGTGATGATGGTGTTGGAGTTTTTTATCTGGGGCGCTTGGTTGCCCTTAATCTTTGGGTATTTACCCAGCCTTAAATTTACGCCTGCTGAGCAGTCATGGATATTGAATGCATTTCCTATCGCAGCGATCGTGGGGATGTTTTTCTCAAACCAATTTGCTGATAGAAACTTCGCAGCCGAAAAATTCCTGGCGTTTAGTCACTTGGTTGGTGGTTTGGCAATATTAGGTTGCGCCTTCACCAAGGATTTTTGGCCCTTCTTTGCTTTGATGCTGGTTCATTGCTTGCTTTATGTGCCAACGATTTCGATTACTAATTCGATTGCTTTTGCCAATATGAAAGATGCCAAGAATGAGTTTGGTATTGTTCGTATGGGCGGAACCATTGGTTGGATTCTTGCTGCCTGGCCTTTTACTTTCATCCTTGTGGATTGGACTGCTGTAAAGGCGGCAAATCCTCAGGGAATGGTTGATTGGCTGGGAACGGTTTTAAAAAATGGCTTGACGGGTGATGCCTTGAAAGAAGCAACAAAGTGGACGTTTATCATAGCTGGGATTGCCTCTTTAGCACTTGCTTTGTTCAGCTTGGCATTGCCTCATACACCTGCGAAAAAACCAGAATCCCGAGATTCTGAAAATCTTGCATGGTTGGAAGCCATCAAGTTGCTAAAGCATCCATTCGTTTTAATTCTTTGGGTTGTTACTTTTATTGATGCTTTTGTACACAATAGTTACTTTAACTGGACCGGTTCATTTTTGAGTACTGATGTTGCTGCAGGCGGCGTTGGCATTCCTGGGAATTGGATTATGCCTGTGATGAGTATTGGCCAGATTGCTGAAATACTCACAATGGTTATTCTTGGTGTAACCTTAAAAAACCTTGGCTGGAAATGGACGATGGTGATTGGGGTATTAGGTCATGCCATTCGATTTGCTGTTTATGCGTTTTTACCTCAGCACAAGGAATTGATCATTTTCGTGCAAGTGGTTCATGGTATTTGCTATGCGTTTTTCTTCGCTACGGTATATATCTTTGTTGATGAAGTTTTCCCAAAAGATTCTCGTTCGAGTGCGCAAGGGTTGTTTAATGTGATGATTCTGGGCGTTGGGGCATTGGTTGCAAATTCAGTTTGCCCATATTTAATGCAGGAAATTTTCACCAAGGATAAAATAGTTGATTTTAAAACTTTGTTTTTAGTGCCTTGTTTTGCTTCTTTGATTGCAGCAACAGCCTTGGCATTGTTTTTTGATGTTCCAAAAAAACAAGAGACTACGGCTTCTCTCTGATTTTTTAGCCAACATATAGACAGCAAGCAATGGAGTATATCTATTGTTTGCTGTTTTTTTATGCCCTAAAGTTTCCCAAGCTACCTATATTGGCGTTGTATTTGTAAATATCCATATTCTTGTCAAATTCCGCAAAGTCTACCCGTTTTATTGCCGATCTAATTTATACGGGGTAGTTTTTATATTTCGATGATCGGGCTGAAGCATGGCGTTTGGAAATAAAAACAATCGAAAAGTCGGAGACAAAAAGCGAAATGGCTTTTGGTTTTCGATAGCATGGGCTGGAAGCATATCGCTTCTAAGTGCTGGTTGTTTTAATCCCCAAATGCGCAGTGAAAGACCGATCCCTGTTCCAAAAGAAATGAATGCTACATCTAAAAAGGTGGCCTCAAAAACTCAGGAACCAAACAATATTAAACTGGCAAGTAATACAGAAGTTGTTTCTGATTTAGCCCAGGCCAATTTGTCTAATAATAATTCTGCAATTGCAGAAAAGAAGCCTCGACAGGTCCCGATCAACTTGGATACGGTTTTAAGACTTGCAGAAGAACAAAACCCCCAAATCATGGTGATGCGGGAAAAAGTTGAAGAAAGCAATGCTGAAAATGCTCTCGCAGCTAAGTCCTGGCTACCATCCATCTACGGTGGTATTGCTTATTACAGGCATGAGGGTGGTATCCAGAATTTCAATGGGGATTTGATTAAATCCAGCACTGGGGCACTTTATCCAAATGTTGAAATCCGAACCGAGTTGGATTTACGCGAAGCAACTTATAAACAGATCGTCTCCGAGCGAAATAGTTGGCAAACACGGGGAGAGCTTACCAAGATTACTGTTGAGTTATGCCTTGAAGCAGCTACCGCCTATATTGATCTGCTTACAGCAAGGCGAGGCGAGGCCATTGCTCGCGAACTCGAAAAATACCATCTTGAGCAGTTGAAGCGTGCCGAGAAAATGAAAGAAAATCATCCCGATGCCACGGTTCTTGTAGAGGCTGTGTATGCCGAACTGAACGTCCGTAAACAAGCTATTCTTAAGCTCAAGCAACAAGGAGATTCTTCAGCGGTGAAGTTGGCGTTCTTGTTGGGAGTTGATCCGGAAAGTGAATTGGTTCCTGTCGAAGAGAATTTTGTGCCGTTGGATTTGGTGGATGTTTCGGTGGGCATGAAAGACATGGTTGCCAAATCTTTATCGTATGGCCCTGGAATCCGCGAGCTTGAGCGTATGCTTGAAAATGTCCAGGATGGAATCGCCAGGATGGAAGGCCCGACAAGATTGATGCCGATTTTGCAAGTGAACATGGCGGAAGGTGGATTTGGTGCAGGAGCTAATTCCAGTTTGTATTGGGCCAACCGTTGGGATATGGGCTTGGCTGCCAAGTGGAACCTGACCGAATGGCACACCTCCCGTGAAAAAAGGCGTATTGCAGAAGTGAAGTTAAACCAGGTTCATCTGACGTTTAAAGAATTGCAGGCTAAGCTTTCTGCTGGTGTTCAAGATGCGCGGGATTCAATTATCAATGGGCGTGAGCAGATACAATTTTGTACCAAGCAGATTCAGCACTCTGCTGAAACCTATCGTCTAAATACATTGCGGCTTGAGCAAAATGCACCTAATGCCACCATGAGTGATGTGCTTTTAAGCATTCGTGCCTTGGAAATGGCCCATGGAAATTATGTTAGTTCGATCAATGCTTACAACAGAGCGCAGGTTCGGTTGATGCTATTGCTTGGGCCAAACAATGCAACTGGTAATGAAAATACGGCTGTTTTGAATCAAAAGAACAGCCGCAAGTATGAAGTTTCAAAAGAAGTAGATGCACCCACGCAGATTTTGTTGGATAAAAGCAAAATCGAAAATCGTTAAAGAAAGAGTGTTTTAAAGTTTTTTTGATATAAGGGTTGAAGAACCCCTGGCAATATCGGGTATATTGCATTCTTTTCAGTACTAAAGTCTTCAAATCTGCTAGAATAAGCCTGTTAGAATAAGCGTTAGAGTTATCGAACCATATTTCTTGGGAATAGGCAGGTATTTTGTGCGAACTGACGTTAGGGTTGTATCGGGAATACTAAAAGGTAGGAAAATTGAATTTGAAGTAAACCCTTTGATGAGGCCTACCCCCCAAAGGGTGCGAGAAGCCCTATTTAGTATTTTGGGTGTTAGTTTTAAAGGCATCGGTTTTTATGATGTTTTTGCAGGCACAGGAGTCAATGGCTTTGAGGCAATCAGCAGGGGGGCTTCCAAAACAACATTCATCGAGCGGGATTTTCAACTTGCCCAGGCCATCGAACGTTACATTAAAAAATTCAATGTAGGCCATCTTGGTCATGTTGTTTGCACGGATGCTTATCGATGGGCTGCGCGTTGGATTCCTGTAAAAGAGACTTCCATCATATTTATCAGTCCTCCTTTTATTGATTTTAAAAATCAGTTGGATGAGCTTTTTTCCATGATCCGATCTTTTCAGGAAAAAGTTCAGCCTGGTAGTGTTGTTGTTGTGCAGACCGAAAGCGAAATTCCGATTGGTGATCTTCCTGATGAAGCAGGGGCTGGTTGGGATATAAGAAGCTATGGCAGAAACGAATTGCAATTCTGGGTAAAGAATGATCCTAATGCGCCTCCTGAAGTTTCTGAGCCACTGAACGATGAACCAAATTCTTGAAAAAGCATTTGCCAGGGATGTGGTGCAAAAGCTTGTTGATGCGGGCTTTGAAGCATTGTGGGCTGGTGGTTGCGTGCGTGATGAATTACTTGGGCTAATACCTGCTGATTACGATATCGCAACATCTGCACGCCCTGAGCAAGTACGAAAAATTTTCCCTAAAACCGTTGCCGTGGGTGCTAGTTTTGGGGTTATCGAAGTTATTGGCCCGCTTCTAGCCAATGGCAAGCCCATCATGATTCAAGTGGCAACATTTCGAGCGGACTTGGGGTATACCGATGGGCGAAGGCCTGATGCTGTTCGTTATTGTAGTGCTCAGGAAGATGCCCTTCGCAGGGATTTTACAATTAATGGCATGTTTTATGATCCCCTTGACAATAAGTTGGTTGATTACGTTGGGGGGCAAATAGATTTAAATAATAAAATTCTTCGGGCGATTGGGGATCCTAATGTTAGATTTGAAGAAGATCGTTTAAGAATGTTACGGGCAGCAAGGCTTGTCCCTAGATTTGATTTGAGGCTTGATGAAACTACAAAAAATGCGATCATAGCCAATTCTTCAGCTATAGGAACTGTTAGTCCCGAGCGGATAGCAGATGAGTTACGCAAGATTTTCCAACATCCCAGCAGAGTTGTAGGAATAAGTTTATTTGTCGAGCTGGGGCTTGCGAAACAGATTTTTCCTGAGGTTTTTTCTACAGAAACAGTTGAAAATTATATTGATATTCTTAGGGTTATTCAGTATTTGCCCAAGGTTTCTTCTTTCCCTTTGGTGCTTGCATCATTGCTGCAAAAGCTTTCTGGTAAACAGGCAGAAGAAATTTGCAGAAGGTTTAAATTGTCGAATGTAGAAATAGATGCAACACGAAGTTTAGTTGAGCTTAAAGATTCTTTACTTTGCCCTGATCAGCTAAGGCTTTGCCAACTTAAAAAAATATTAGTGCTACCAATTGTTGATGATTTGTTGAGCCTTATGAGCGCAAATAGGCGGTCTTTTGGGCAAAATATAAACGCTGTTGAATACTGTTTGGGTAAACTTGCTGAATGGCCTAGAGAAATTCTAGACCCATTGCCATTGGTTGGAGGGGAAGATTTAAAAGTGCTGGGAATGAAACCAGGGCCGAAGTATAAGCAAATTTTAGATTTGATCAGGGATGAACAGTTGGATGGAGTTTTAAAAATCCGAGCTCATGCGCTATTAAGAGCCGAAGAATTGTCGAAATTGCTTTAAGTTAAACAGCTTGGGATATTTCAAGAATTTTTGCTGCTGGGCTTGTGACTGCGAAACCCTCGGTTATACTCACATCCGTACAGTTAACAGTTGTCATTTTTTTAGGAGTCCGGTAATGGCTGAATCAGCTCAAGATAAAGAACTCAAACAAACCCTTTCTCAAATTGAAAAACAATTTGGCAAAGGCGCCATCATGCAATTGGGGGAAGTTGCTTCCAGTGATGTACAAGGTATTTCAACCGGGGCGCTTAGCCTAGATATAGCGTTAGGCGGCCACGGTATTCCCAGAGGTCGTATTACAGAAATCTTTGGTAATGAAGCCAGTGGAAAAACGACCATAGCACTCCATGCGGTGGCATCGGCACAGAAAAAAGGTGGCGTTGCTGCTTTTATTGATGCAGAACATGCTTTGGATCCAGGTTGGGCCAAGCGTATTGGTGTGAATTTGGAATCATTGCTTGTTAGCCAGCCATCTTGTGCAGAAGAAGCTTTGAAAATTGCAGAAATGCTGATTAAATCCAATGCAGTTGATATTATCATTATCGATTCGGTTGCAGCACTGGTACCTCGTGCTGAAGTGGAAGGAGAAATCGGGGATTCGCACATGGGCCTTCAAGCCAGGTTGATGAGTCAGGCACTGCGAATTTTGAATCCCACTATTTCACGAACAAAAACCAGTATGGTTTTTATCAATCAGGTTCGTCAAAAAATTGGTATGGTGTTTGGTAATCCGGAAACCACTTCTGGCGGGCTTGCAATGAAGTTTTATAGCTCGGTCAGGATGGAATCTCGCAAAGTTACCACGATTAAAGAAGGAGAAGAAACCGTTGGAGCCCGCATTCGAGTCAGGGTCGTTAAAAATAAAGTCGCACCCCCTTTCCGACAAGCTGAATTTGATCTGATGCATGATTTTGGTATCAGTCGTGAAGGCGATTTACTTGATCTTTCCATTGATGAAAAAATCGTGGATAAATCGGGGGCTTGGATTAACTATGGTGATATGCGATTGGGGCAGGGGCGTGAAAATGCCAAAACTTACCTCCGTGATAATCCTGCTGTAATGGAAGAAATCACACGCA
This sequence comes from Planctomycetota bacterium, assembly GCA_009920765.1. Taxonomy (GTDB): domain Bacteria; phylum Planctomycetota; class Planctomycetia; order Gemmatales; family Gemmataceae; genus UBA969. Next base: position 16,529 of record RFZJ01000002.1, read on the forward strand.
AGTTGCTTCAGAAGAAAGGCTTGGTCCTTACTGCTGATGGCGGATATGCCACCGATGAGTCTGCTCCTTTGCAAATTCCTGCTCCTGTGATGAGTAAGGCAGCCAAAAAAGCTGCAGCGGCAGCAGCGGCGGCAGACTAGGTTTATGGCACTGGTAATTTGAAAAATCCCTTTTGTTTAAGCTAATCCTCCGGGGAATCCCTTTCCTCGGAGGTTTTTTATTAGACACACTTTTGTTTTTCTTTATCATCAGGATTGGGTATTTACGTTGAACATTCTTTTCCCGAGCTTTTCATTGTTGAAAAATGTCGCATTGATGTTTGTTCTTTTTTGCTCTTCATTGCTTTTTGTTGAGCCAAAGTTACATGCTTTTCAGGAAAGTCCTATTGGGCAGCTTGAAAATGCAGTTAAGAATGTTGTAGCATCCGCAGAACCTTCGGTGGGTTGCATTCTGGTTTCGCGTAGCCCTCAATATAAAGAGCTTGGCGCAGTTCCACAGGATAACATCCCGGGAAAGCTAGGTGGGTTCGTTCCTCCTCCCGAGCCTCAAAAACGGCTCCGCAAACCTCTTGAAAAAAACAAGTCTTCCTTGGATCTTTCTGATCCTGAAACTTTCCCGGATTCTTTTGGCACAGGCGTTGTGGTTGACTCAAGTGGCTTAATTTTGACCATGGCGCATGTTGTCAAAGATGCGGTTAAAATTTATGTTCGATTTCCTGGCGGGAAAGGCAGCTACGCAGATATCCATGCGTTGGATGGTAGGAGTGATCTTGCTGTTCTTCGTTTGATTGAGAAAATCCCTGATCTTAAACCTTTGAAATTTGGCGATGCTTCCAATTTGAAAAAAGGCCAATTTTTGATTCATCTTTCCAATCCCTATGCCTCTGGATTTTATGATGGCAGTCCTTCGGTTGGGTGGGGCATGCTTTCCAACCTTAGGCGTAAATGGAATAACCAAACTGCAGATGCCGACAGAACTCAGGTTCCACTTTATCAATATGGCACTTTGTTAACGTTAAATACAGTGGTTAAACCCGGAGCGAGTGGCGGGGCTTTATTAACCATGGATGGTAATTGGGTTGGTATCCTTTCATCGATTGCCGGTTGGCCGGGAACTGATTCCTCTGAGGGTTATGCAGTCCCTCTTGATATCAATCATCGAAAAATTATTGATGTGCTTTGCAAAGGTGAGGAAGTTGAATATGGGTTTTTAGGGGTGCAGATGGCTGTCGGGGGTAGAAATGTCAAAGTAGCCCAGGTTTCTGAGAGGTCGCCTGCTTTTCGTGCAGGTATTTATCAGGGAGATACCATTGTTTCAATCAACGGGCAGGCGATTGATAATCCTGATGATTTATTTCTTCATATTGGTTCCACTCTTGCTGGAAATATTGCACAGATCGAAGTCGTTGGAGTAATAGGCAATCAACATAGGGTTGTTCAGGTAAAACTTGCCAAATATTTATCCTCTTTGCCTGTAATTGCATCGAATCAAAGACAACCCGTTTTTGGCATTACTGTCGATTATTCCAGCCTTTTAGCTCAAAGACCTTTTGGCCTTGGGCAGTGGGGAAGAGGCGTCCCAGATTCTGTTCTTATCAAGGATGTGCTACCCGGATCGCCCGGCGATATTGCTAAATTGCAATCTGGGAAATTGATTTCTAGAGTGGATAATACTCCTGTTTCTACGCCTGCGGAATTTTACAAAGCCATGGCGAAAGCTATTGATTCAGTAGAACTGACAATAATTCAGACCGATGGCGTCCAGCAGGAAGTCGTTGTTTTAAAAAAATGAGATAAGGATTTTAAAATGAAATATGCAATATGTAATGAAACTTTTGAGAATTGGGAACACGATCGCATTTGTGGTTTTGTGCGAGCAGCAGGTTATCAGGGACTAGAGATGGCCCCTTTTACCCTGGCAGATCGCATCACCAAAGTTTCTACTGAAATGCGGTCAAAATTAAAAAAGGAAGCTGAAGCCGAAGGTGTTAAGATTATTGGGTTGCATTGGCTTTTGGCTAAAACTGAGGGTTTTTGCTTGACCTCTTCTGATGTGCAAATTCGTACAGCAACCGCTAATTATCTAGTCGAACTGGCAAAAGCTTGCCAAGAACTTGGAGGGAATATTTTAGTTCTTGGGTCTCCAGCCCAAAGGCGTATTCCCGTTGGATTTACCAAAGAACAGGCAACCGGATTTGCGGTTGATACCCTTAAAAGAACGATCGATGGCATAAGTAAAGCTGGTGTTATGCTTTGCCTTGAACCGTTATCCCCACCTGATGCTGATTTCATAAATACGGCGAGCGAAGGGTTGGACGTTGTAGAAAAAATAAACCATCCAAATTATTGCCTTCATTTGGATGTAAAAGCGATGTCAACGGAACCCGAACCGACCACGGAAGTAATAAGGAAATATATTGGTAAAACTGGGCATTTTCATGCTAATGATTCTAACTTGCGAGGCCCCGGCTTTGGGAATGTCGATTTTGTTCCCATTTTTCAGGCTTTGTTGGAAAAGAAATATGAAGGGTGGGTCTCGGTCGAGGTTTTTGATTACAAGCCAGACCCGGAAACCATTGCAACTCAAAGTATTGCCTACATGAAAAATTGTGAAATTAAAGCCCGGAATTTATTGTCTAATTCCGTGAGATAATTCTCTTTTCAACCAAGATTCTATTGTGATATTAGCTTGCAAGGCTTTATGATTATCCTAGGTTGTTTACTAACGAATATAATTTTAAGGAGATATGCGGATGTTAAGAAAATTGCTTTTTTCGTCACTATTTGCAGTTTTGAGCCTGAGTTTTTGTTTAGCAGCAGATAAATCATCCGATGCCAGTAAGGAAGCTTTGCAGAAGCTTCAGGATTTTATTGGCGAGTGGAAGGGTAATGGAGGCCCACCTCCAAATTCAAAGGCCAGCAAACTTATCTGGACTGAAACTTTTCAGTGGGGCTGGCGCTTCAAAGGCGATGACTCTTGGCTTACTTTAGAAGTCAAAGATGGGAAGTTCTTTAAAAATGGCGAGCTTAAGTGGATTCCTGAGAAAAAGATGTACCAATTTACGGTTTCCGATCTTAAAGATAACAAAATGGTTTTTGATGGAAAGTTAAACAAGGATATTCTTACCTTGGAACGGATTGATCCTAAAACGAAGGAAACCCAAAGATTGGAAATGAACAACGCTGCTGAAGGCGTTCGATTTATTTACAACTACTCCCATAAGGAACAAGGAAAGACATTGTTCATAAAGGATTATATGGTTGCTGCTACCAAGTCTGGTATGAGTTTGGGTGCCAAAGACAAAAAAACCGAATGTGTGGTCAGCGGTGGCTTGGGAACCATGCCTGTTTCTTATAAAGGTGAAACTTTTTATGTATGCTGTTCTGGTTGCAAGGATGCATTCGCAGAAAATCCAGAAAAGTTTGTCAAGGAATTCAAGGCAAAGAAAGCCGCGGGTGGTGAGTAGTCTTTTTGGGATTAATTAATTAAAAGATATAAGCCCGGATCTATTTCCGGGCTTTATCTTTTAAATTTGTCGGAGTTTGTAAAAACTAATCAGGAAAACACTTGATCCTGATTGATATGCCTTTATTATTGTAATACCTGCCTTGTTTATTCGTTTAAATAAAACAAGGGAAACAAAGCTTTATTGAAAAGTATTCGCAAGCTTGCCCTTTTCATTAGTTTTGTTTTTAGTGGGGTATATAGGCTTAACTGGGACATTTATTTTGGAGATTTGCATGAACATTGTTAAGAAGGTTGGGGTTTTTGGTTCCTTATTTACTTTCGGCCTTTTCGCCATGGTTACTCCTGAAGCTAAAACTGCCTTTTTTGAAGATGCGAAGGAAGTAAACGCTGCTGTTTCAAAATTGGTAGGCAAGAATCCTGATTCCAAGGCTATTGCTGAACTTGCAAAAAAATATTCGTTGGATGAATTGATGCATGTATTCAAGTTTCGAAATAAAGGCGGTTTGGGCGTAGGTGAAACCGCTGGCGCAATTACTCCAGATGGTATTGAAGCGAAGCTTCAGGGCCTGCAGAAAAAAGAATCTGATAAAGCTGATCTCACAAAAAATGGCAAGGCATATGCCACCATGGGTGAGGTTTCACTGATTCTTGCTGAACTTTCTGATGCTCATACTCCAAAAGATAAGAAAGGCGAAAAGGATCCTAAGAAGTGGAAGGAATTTGTTGAAAAAATGCGCAAGGGTTCTAAAGACCTTATCGTTGCATCCAACAAAGGTGATGCCAAAGGCTTAAAGGGTGCAGCTAAGGTCTTGAATGATAGCTGTGTTGAATGCCATGGCATTTTCCGTGACTAGGTTCCTTGACTGATATAATTAAAGGCCCCGATGTTTTATTTCATCGGGGCTTTGTTTATTTAGCTACGATGAGTTTGAATTGGCTTTAATTTTAGGAAAAATATCATCAAGGCAGCAAGAAAAGATGTGCTTGCATAAAGAATTAATCCCCAAGAAAGACTTCCTGTTTTCTCCTTTAAAAAACCAGTTAATGAAGGGCCCATAAACCCCCCCAGGTTACCCATCGAATTAATAAGTGCAATTCCAATTGCTGCTATGCCAGGTGCCAGCAATGTTGTTTTTAATGCCCAAAACGGCCCAAAGGTTGCATGCACTCCCATGCTGGCAATGGTGATGCCCAGTAATGCTATTGGCAGGCTTTCAGGTTTAAGGCCGGCAATTACAAAGCCTGCCGATCCCAATAGGTTTCCTAATAATAGATGCCATTTTCTTTCTTTTAACCGATCCGAATTCCATCCCCAAACTGCCATGCTGATCGCGCCAGCTAGAAAAGGAATTGCAGTCAGGAATCCTGTTTGAATGTTTCCTAGATGAGTAGCGTTTAGGAGTAAGTCCGGAAGCCATAAACCGATTCCATATAAACCTGTAACTTGGAAAAAGTAAATCAGGCACATGTACCATACTGGCAAAGAAAAAAACGCCAGATATGGATTTGGTTGAATTGCAGGGGTATGGGTTTTTGATTCTTCTGCAGCTATTTCGTTGCATATAATGGTTTTTTCCTCTTCATTCAGCCACTTTGCATCTACCGGCTTATCTGGAAGAAAACAGAATATATAGATTCCCATCAAAACGGAGGGTAATGCCTCGAGGAGAAATAACCATTGCCAGCCGTGTAAGGTTGCAATTCCATCCATGTTAAGCAACATGCCTGAAATCGGGGCACCGATTAGGCCGGAAAGGGGTATTGCAGTCATGAATCTGGAAATTGATTTTCCCCGGTGACTGGGTGGAAACCAGTAAGTTAGATAAAGGATGATACCTGGAAAAAAACCAGCTTCAGCAAGGCCGAGTAAAAATCGCAAAATATAGAAGGTGGTTGGGGAATTGACGAATGCCATTGCGCCCGAAATAATTCCCCAAGAAATCATGATACGAGCGATCCAACGCCTTGCGCCCACTTTTTCCATGATTACATTACTGGGTATTTCAAAGAGTGCGTAACCTAGAAAAAAAATTCCCGCCCCAAGACCGTAAACCGAGTCGCTGAAATTTAACTCTTCTTTCAAATTCTTGGAAGCAAACCCAATGTTGATGCGATCTAGGTAAGCACAAATGTAACTGCAAAAAAGCAGGGGGATCAGGCGCCAAGATACTTTGATAAGCAACTTGTTGGTGATAACTTTAGAAGTTGCTGTTTCTGACATGATCGTTGATACCTCTTTTCAATATTTAAAGTACACCATATTTTTTAAAGGCTGCGGTAGCACTGAGTCCGTTTTTTATTGCATCACGAACCGTGTTTTCTGCAGCAACTTTTTCCAGTGCCAAAGAAATTGTCTCCTCTTCTAATTCCCGTGGGATAATCACTATGCCGTCAATGTCCGCTACAATAATGTCTCCCGGGCAAATCAGGCAGTTTCCTATTTCTACTTTTACATCGATTTCAATGACTTTCTGCCTGTTTTTGCTGTCAAGCGGGCTGGCACCTTTGGCAAATACCGGGAAATTCATGGAATTCATTTTCAGTTGATCTCGCACCAATCCATCTACAATTGCTCCAACACATCCGGTTCTGATGCATGCTGTTGATAGTAACTCGCCCCATAATGCAGACCTGAATGATCCGTTCGCGGCGGCAATCAATACCTCGTCAGGTTGGCATGAATCTACCGCCTTAAGCTCTAATTCATAGGGGTTTGGGTCGATATGAGCCATATCAGCCCAAAGCGTTGTCTTGCATCTTCCTACAAGAACTTTATCAGTTCGCCCTGAAACTTGTGGCAATTGGCATTTGATTACGTGATTGTTGGAGTCCAATCCGTCCAATACATCGCTGACAACAGCGCTGTAAAGTTTTTCTCTTAGAAGTTCGAAGTTGTGGCTGGTTTTCATGATCGATAAAATCTCCTTGCGCTTTAGGGTTTTTCAATTCAGACTGCAACAACTGGAATCGGAATCTTAATCATTAGGGGCTTGGTAAATATGCGTGTAGGTATCATCGGCATACTTCAGGAATCAAATACTTTTATACAAGGTAAAACAACACTCCGGGATTTTCAGAATGATATTCTTTCAGAGGGGGACAGTATACGCCAGAAGTTTCAAGATTCGCATCATGAAATTGGTGGTTTTTTCAAGGGCCTTCAGAAATTAGGCATTGAGCCTGTGCCTTTGCTTGCTGCACGGGCTCTGCCTTACGGGGTTATTGAGTCTGATTGCTGGACTCACTTGATGAGCAGGCTTGATAAGGTACTAGAAGTTGCGAACCAATTAGATGGAATCCTTGCTGCTCCCCATGGTGCAACTGTTGCTGAAAATGAAAATGATGCTGATGGTTTTTGGCTTCGCAAATTAAGAATTGCGATGGGTGATAAACCCATCGTTGCAACTGCGGACCCGCATGGCAACCTCTCGGCGATGCAATCTGATTCCGTGGATGCAATTTTGAGTTATCGAACTAATCCGCACATGGATCAGTATGATCGAGGATTAGAGGCTGCAGAATTAATGGGAGATATCTTAAACCATAAAGTCAAGCCTACCAAGGCTACCATTTATTTGCCTTTTGCGGTTAATATCTTCTGTCAAAATTCCAGTGAAGACCCTTTAAAGAGCTATATTAGTAGGGTAGAAAGTATTCGAAACAAACCAAAGGTTTTGGCTGTTTCAGTTTTCGTCGGCTTTCCTTATGCTGATGTTCCCCAGATGGGGGCAGCAATATGCGTAATGACTAATGATGATTTTGCATTGGCCAAGAAATATGCGGATGAGTTGGCGCAGGTTTGGTTAAGTATGAAAAAGCAATTCGATCCGATTTTGCCTTCAGTTGCTGATTCTGTGACGCAGATGAAAAATCTTACAGGTCCTATTTGCGCCTTGGACATGGGTGACAATGTTGGTGGGGGATCTCCTGGTGATAGTACTATTCTTGTGCATGAGTTGATTGCACAGAAAGCTTATCCATTTTTTTGTGTGATTGCTGATCCGGAAATAGTTGCGCAAGCAACAGCAATCGGACTGGAAAATACCGGATCATTTTCAATTGGAGCAAAGCATGATCGGTTTCATGGTTTTCCTTTGCAAATAAATGCCAAAGTTTCCTTTTTGGGCGATGGGAAATTTTCAGAAAGCAATCCAACCCATGGCGGATTCACCCAATTTGACCAAGGGAAAACAGCAATACTTCAAACCGTAGAAGGTAATACCCTTATGATAAGTTCGAGGAGGATGGTGCCTTTCAGCTTGAATCAATTGCTTTCATTTGGCATTGATCCAAGACAATACAGGGTATTGGTGGTTAAAGGAGTTCATGCTCCGCTTGCAGCATATAAAGCGGTGTGTAAAAGCATTGTGCGGGTGGATACTCCTGGTGTTACCAGTGCGAGTTTGCATCGCTTACCCTATAAAATGCGAAGAAAACCGATGTTTCCTTTCGAAGAAATCTATCTTTAATCTGTTATTCAAACAAGGTGCAAACATGTGGACCGTGATTCTTTTGGTTTCATCCAATGTATTTATGACTATGGCGTGGTATGGGCACTTAAGATTCAAAGGTTTTCCTTTATGGTTGGTCATCTTGGTGAGTTGGGCTATCGCCCTTCCTGAATATGCCTTACAAGTTCCAGCGAATCGATTGGGGCATGGTCAATTTAGTGCCGCGCAGCTTAAAATTATTCAGGAAGTAATTTCTTTAAGTGTATTTTTTATTTTCGCAGCAATTTATCTTGGAGAGAAACCGACGCTTAGAACAGGTTTAGCAGCCCTGTTGATTATTGGCGCCGTTGTGGTTGCGTTTTGGGATGATGGCAGGGTTAATTGAAGGCAATAGTGCAGGTAGTTTAAGAAACTAAAATTCAAAGACCACGCCCGATGTTAATCTTGGCGTGGTCTTTTTAAATTAGATTCAAATAGGCCTAAATCTTTGGGCTTGATTCAGACGGGCTGCTGATGTCCTCAAATTTCGGAGCGGAAGCAGTCATCTTTTGTGGTGCTTTGGGTTGCTCTACCTGTTGGCTAGAAGAAGATGAACCTAAATCAACATCATCTTCAATTCCCTTGATACCTTTTTTGAATTCGACGATACCTTTACCAAGGTAACGGCCAACTTCTGGAAGTTTACGACCGAAAATAAGCACCCCTATGACTGCAAGAACAATCATTTCAGGCATTCCCAAACCAATAAAACCAAACAAGGGGGCCATGTAAAAACTCCTAAATATAAATGCCTTAAATTCCATTGATTTCAAATCGGGTAAGGCTAGTATCTATTAATTAAGTATATCAGCAAAAATCCTGTATCAACAAGGATAATGAGGTTAATTTTTTTTAACTCCTCTGATTTTATAATACTAGGTAAAGGAATCGGCGGAAACCCTTGCTTGGAATAACTTTAGGTAAATAGGTTGTGAGGATTGGAATGGCAATTCTTTTGAAAATTAAGGCGGTTTTTTTTCTACTCTTGCTTACTTTTACGCAAGTTAGCTTTGCCAACGATTTTTACCCTTTAGAAGATGGTTCGCTTTGGAAGTACAAAGATTCCAACAATAAAACCATTGTTAAAAAAGCTGTTCGAGAAGAAAAAATTGGTTATTACCCCTCGGTTTTACTTGAAGTTTCCGAGGGTTTAAAGTTGCTGTCTTCTGAACATATAGGTGTAACTAACGAAGGGGTTTTTAGATTTGCGTTGGATGGCAAAAGGTTTGATCAGGGTGCCTTAATTTTAAAAGATAAGCCCATGGTTGGTGATAAATGGCCTATTACTCTTACGCTTGATTCAGGAAAGTTTATTACTGAAATTAAAGTTTCTGAGGAAGAGGCGATTGTGCCTTTTGGAAAATTTAAATGCCTTGTTACCACAGCAATAAGCAAGGATGAAAAAGGAATAGAATATCAACTTAAAAACTATCATGCACAAAACATCGGGGTGGTTAAAGTTACAATTGAAAAAGCGGGGAGAATATATTACGAACTTGAGTTATTAGAGTTCAAGCTTGGCGGTAATAAAACGTCGGATCCCAAAAGCATTGAAAAAAAATAGCGCTACATTTGTTAGTTAGACCCTGCAACTTTTAAGCGAATGGTTACGGGCAGATGGTCGCTATAACCACGCACATGCTTGTGATCTTTTTCTGAACCAAATCTAACTGGGTGCCCTTTGCTATCTGCTGGGGGAGATGCACTAAAAACTTTCGCTGTCGATGGATCGCAACTCCAGCCTTTGTCATCAAGCAACCCAGGCGAGACAACAATTTGATCATATAGCTCGGATTTTCCATGATAATAAATGCTTCCAAGTTTTTTTTCCTTCCAATCGGAAAAAGGGTTTAATAAAGGGAAATCGAGCCAGCGAGCTTCCCCTGAAGATCCTTCAATCTCTCGTTTTTTAATTAAAGTTTCCTGTACAGTGTCTGTTGTTTTCAAATGTTTCTTCACACAATCTTCGTCAGGGGTTGAGTTGAAATCTCCACATACAAGGAAATCGATGTCTGGGTTGTTTCGAGCCATTGCAATATAGGCCCCATGAATTTGGTCAGCATACTTTGCCCTTCCCGTGCCATCTTTGTCTGTAAGTTTTGAAGTCCAATGGGTTGCAAGAACAATCAATTCCTTGCCATTGACCTTGATGGGAACTTCTAAAATTCGAACTCTTTTTCCAAGCAGGGTAACCTTGTTGGATTGGATTGGTAGTTTGCTGATAACGCAGGTAGCAATGCATCTTCCTCCGTGGGGATTTTTAAATGCAATATCACGGTATTGATTGTCCGGCGGAAGTTTTGCATTCAAGGATGCCATCAATAAATTGGGGACTTCTGAGGCTTCCTCGACCTCAGCAAGGGCAAGAATATCCGGGCCAGCGCCATTGTTCATGTGCAGTAGAACTTCCACAATGTGATCAAGCTTGAGTTTAAAGTCTTTGGGGTTATTAGCAAACCAGGAATCATATTCTTTATCGGGCTCGGTTTTTCGATGATCGTCTTTGTTATCAAAGAAGTTTTCGACATTCCACATGCAGAAAAGATACCCTTCCTGGGAGGGAGCTTTAACGGGTAAAAGGGCCTTACTTTCGGGAAGGCATCCTGAAGAAAACAAGGCACAAACGATGATAAAGTAATTTGGGAAACATGCATTCATGGTAAACACCTTAAATTAACATTTATACATGCGTCAGCATGATTTGAGGTTGTAGTTTTTCTCTGATCTTATGTAACCTTATTACAATTACTTTTCTTATAAAGATATTAAGTGATCGGGGGCAATATGAAAGAGCTATCAAGAGTGATTTGGTTGTCTTCAGGTGTCATAATTGGTTTTGCGTTTGCCATTGGAATGCGAAACAGTCCTGTTGCGGTTGCGGGAAATGACAGGCATGAAGATTTTGTGATGGCAACAGGCCCAGTGTTGGTAAGCACTAATGCGCCAACCGACGGGGTATGGTTGCTTGACTATAAATCGGGAAAATTGCAGGGAAGTGTGATTGACCGGTTTTCAGGCAAGATTGTAGGTTGGGCGGAATTGGATTTGGCGGAGGAATTCAACCTGCCACCCAGACAAAATGTTCATTTTGTGATGACCACCGGTATTGTTGGAAAAGAACAATCTGCACTTTATGTTGCTGAAACCACAACGGGAAAAATGGGTGTTTACACCATGGGGCCAAGGCCAGATGGTATGGCTGGTGCAATTATCAAGCGTCAAGACTTGTCTCTTTTCCGGAAGCCAAAATAAAAATTAAGTTTTTAGAGTTTCAGAATCGGTGTTGGTTTTTCCCAAGCCAGCAAGGATTGTGATCCACCTACATGCCGCCCAGATAACTAAAAATACAACCGATGTCATCACAAATAAAGTCATGCCAAAACGCAACCCTACGGGGAACAGATCGACAAATTGGCCTTCTTTTGAAAGTGTTTGAAACCAAGCGCTCATCATGGTTGCGCCAGCGGTAAGAGTGGTTGCGGATACGAAAAGCATTGGTATCAAAGTAAACGGAATATAGGCGCCTCTGCCCGAATTAACCATGACGGTGGTAACGAGCGCCAGTGCAAGCACTGCAAGGAGTTGGTTTGCAATGCCAAACATTGGCCAGATGGTGCCAATGGATCCTGTAGCGACTAACATACCCCAGCTGATGGTAATGATAAAAGTGGATAAAATCGAACCCGGTAGCCAATCTGTTTTGCCTAGCTTGGGATGGATGTATCCAAACATTTCCTGAAGTAAAAATCGTGCAATACGTGTGCCTGTATCGATAGTAGTGAGAATAAATAAAGCCTCGAACATGATTGCAAAATGGAACCAGTATTTCATTAGGTGGTCGAATGGAATGCCTAGTTCATTTAAGGGTTTTGAAAGAATGAGAGACATGCCAACTGCGAGGGTGACCGCTCCGCCTGTTCTGCCTCGAAGAGATTCACCACCTACCTGGCGTTCGATGGTGGAAAGGTCAAGATGCTCGAGGTTTCCTGCATTGCCAAGTTCTTGATGAAGTTTGTCGACTTGGGGTTGCCATTTATCCACTTGCTCGAGCCCAATGTTGATGTCGTAATAAATTTTGGGATCGAGTGAAGCAGCTGAAATAAGGGCCACAAGGCCAACCAATCCTTCCATAAGCATGCTTCCATACCCAATCATGCGAACATCAGATTCTTTGCCAACCATTTTAGGAGTTGTGCCTGAGGCAACGAGTGCATGAAAACCCGAAATCGCCCCACACATGATGCAAATGAAAACAAAGGGAAAAAGGCCACCAGCAAAGGTTGGCCCACCTTGGGCGAATACAGGTTCGAAGGGTCTGTGAACGAGGGCGGGGTTTGCAGCTATCACTCCAAGAATAAGCAATGCTATGGTTCCAACTTTTAGAAAGCTTGAAATGTAATCTCTAGGGCAAAGCAGCATCCAAACCGGTAAAACAGATGCAATAAAACCATAAGAACAAAGAGCAATGACAGTTTGGTTTTTGGTAAGTGAGAAATAAGGTTCCAAAGCAGATCCTGGAATCCAGTTGCCTGCGACTGTGGCGATTAATACGCCTATGGCTCCAATAAGAGAGGCTTCAACAACTTTTCCTTTGCGTAGCTTATACATGTAAAACCCAACAAAAAATGCAATTGGTATCGTGCAAGCAATCGTGAATACTCCCCAAGAACTGCCATGAACAAATTGTGCACCGCCGTTTGGAAGAATGACCGGTTTGCCTTCAAGTTCCAGGGCAAGGGCGGGAAGCTTACCTGCAGTAGGAAGAATAATTTGGAATTCAGCATCTCTTTTTGCAGGGGTAGATGTTTTTGTAAAATAAAGAGTGCAACCGGGGGGGAAATTGTAAACGGTTTCTTTGTCGTTGGATCGTGATGAGTTAAGGGCAATTTTTTTTCCTTCAGGAATATCGATTTTTGTACCCTTTGGGAAAGGAATAGTTTCACCCCCCAAGGCTTTTACAACCACAAAGCCCAATCCAGCAAGAGCGATGATCACGATAAAAAGAATTGCTGCTGAAGATAGTACACCAGCTAATGGGCCAAGTTCTATTTTGGCAATTTCCGCAAGTGATTTGCCGCCTCTTCGAACTGATGCTGCCAAGACCAGCATATCTTGAACAGCACCTGCCAAACATACCCCGATCACCAACCAAAGCAACCCAGGCATATAGCCATATTGGATTGCGAGCACCGGCCCTATGAGTGGGCCCGCACCACTGATAGCAGCAAAATGATGCCCAAATAATACCCACCGATTCGTGGGGTGATAGTTTTGACCATCATTGAATAAATGAGCAGGTGTGGTTTTTGTGTCATCAAGGCAGGCCACTTTGGCCGCCAGAAAGGCGCTGTAGTAGCGGTATGCAATTGCCAGACAACAAAGTGCAAAAAGAAGAATAGGCATGGCATGCCATACGACATGGTCTCCGTTTTGCGAGTAGAAAACATTTCCAAAAATGGCGGGGAATAGCATCAGTTAGCACCTTGATAAAAATAAAAAAGGCAGGGCGAATAAATTGCCCTGCCTCAAGTTACCTTAAATATACATGCAGAGAAAGTTATTCTCCAGCGACCACTCTGGAAAGTTCTTCATCAATAGCTTTCATCTCGTCACTTTCCTTGTTGGACTGCCACCAAGCCCAACCAACGGCAATAATGCCTACGCCAAGAATGGCAATCCCAATGGTAAAGCGTTGACCAACAATATTGCCATCCTTGAGATTGTAATTCATGACAAGGGGAAGAATTAAAAGGCTGACCATGTTCATCACTTTGATCAGAGGATTAATTGCAGGGCCAGCGGTGTCTTTAAGAGGATCACCAACCGTATCGCCTGTTACCGAAGCTTTGTGGGCTTCAGACCCCTTTCCGGTAGTTGAAGTCTTAGGTTGGTCTTCGATGGTTTTCTTGGCATTATCCCAAGCACCACCAGCGTTAGCCATGAAAACGGCCAGCATCTGGCCAATAAGAATCATACCAGCAAGGAAACCGCCCAAGGCATAAGGCCCCATGGCAAAACCAACAACAACAGGTGCAAAGATAGCCAATAAGCCTGGTCCAATCAGTTCTTTCTGTGCGGTGCTTGTACAAATATCGACCACACGGCCGTAGTTTGGCCTTTTCGTTCCAGCCCAGATTTCTTTATCACGGAATTGTGTACGACACTCTTGAACAATCAAGAATGCAGCGCGACCAACTGCCCTGATAGTCATACTGCTGAACAGGAAGGGAACTGCGCCACCCAAAAGCATACCGATGAATACATAGGAATCAGCAAGGTTGAGCTTGGAAGCACCTTCTCTAAACTCTGTAGCACTCAGCGTGGTGATTGCATCTTCGCCTTTACCCGTTGCTACTACAGCAATAAAGCTGGCAAACAACGAGACTGCAGCAAGAACCGCGGAGCCAATAGCAATACCTTTGGTAATAGCCTTGGTGGTATTACCCACAGCATCAAGATCTGCAAGGATCTGACGAGCGTTTTTGTAATCTTCCTCGTTCATGTAATTAGGGTCATTAGGAGGTAAAGGCTGGTTGTTTTGGTCACGGTTGTAACCCATTTCTCCAATACCATTTGCGTTATCAGCAATTGGACCAAAAACATCCATACTGATAATGTTGCCTGTAAGAGTAAGCATACCAATACCACACATGGCAACGCCATATGCGATAAAGATTGGATTGGTTCCATTGTAGACTAAAACAGACCCAAGAAGGGCTACCGAAATAATCAAAACAGACCAAACCGCACTTTCATAACCCAATGCAAGGCCAGAAATGATATTAGTTGCATGTCCAGTACGGCAAGACTTCGCCAATTGCTTGACGGGATCATGCTCGGTGCTGGTCCAATAATCTGTACACCAGTGAAGACCTAGAGCCAAGGCGATACCAATCAAGCAAGTCAATATGGGCCGATAATCAAAACCGACATAAAGGGGCATGTAGGTTTGAGCGAGTTCAACCATAGTTCTAGTCTTGCCATCAGCCGAAGGCAAGTCTTTCTCGTTAGCAATTTTTGCTTGGTTCTCTGGGGTGGATTTCTTCCAGATTGATGTCAATTGGGCAACATACTTTTCACGATTGACAGCATCTAGTTTTTTAAGATCATCATTGGATTTTGCTACAAGAGTTGAACCAGGGTTGGCCTTAGTTAGGCTAGTAACAAAACTGGATTCGGTATAAAGACCTCGTTTTATTGATTCACCAATTAGGTATTCAGGCGTAGGGCGGAGATATAAAGCGCCAATACCACATATTGCGACAACGCTGATAAAAGCACCAAGCCAGAAACCATTGGTAACAGCAGCCATGGCAGCTTTAACCCCTTCAGACTTTTCAGCTTTGACTCGCGAAGTTGAAATGATACTTCCGATAACGCCAATGGCATGAACCAAAAGTGGGAAAATAACGCCCATATGTCCAAAACTTGCAAGGCCCAAAATAAGAGCTGCAACGATGGTAACTTCGTAACTTTCAAAAATATCGGCGGCCATACCTGCACAATCGCCAACATTATCGCCAACATTATCAGCAATGGTCGCAGCATTTCTTGGATCATCTTCAGGAATACCGGCTTCGATTTTACCAACAAGATCAGCACCAACATCAGCGGCCTTGGTGTAGATACCACCACCAACACGCATGAACAATGCAAGCAAAGTACCACCAAATCCGAACCCAAGAAGAACTTCGAAAGCTTTTTCACCATAGTAAAGGAAAATCAAGGTGCCACCAAGAAGGCCAAGGCCATCGGTTAACATGCCTGTAACGGTTCCGGAGCGATACCCAACCTGTAAAGCCATCCCAAAGCCTTTTTCCTTGGCTCGAGCAGCCGTTGCAACTTTAAGATTTCCAATGGTTGCCATGCTCATACCAAAATAACCAACCATGGCACTGAAAATAGATCCCATTAGGAATGCAATACCGCGACCGATTGCAATTTGCTTTTCGGTATTGTTATCAGGTTCGTGCCAAGGCCATTTGGTGACAGTGAGAACAACAGCAAGAATTACGATAAGCCAGATAATAACTTTAAATTGCCTCGAAAGATAAGCATTGGCGCCTTCACGAACAGCTTTGGCAATTTCTTGCATTACAGGTGTGCCACTGGGCTGGTTATTGACATAATTTGCAAGAATTTTAGCGTAAAAGAGCCCAGACAAGGCAACGCACAAATTAACGACAAGAGCAATCTTTTCAAAGGTGGTAAAGTCGGAATCACTGCTAAAAAGGCTGAAAGGGTGCCAATTATCGCCACCCTCACCGGTTCCCCCGGTACCTATCCCACTGGAGCCCATCAGCCCCAGCGCTAAAAACCCAGCCATCATCCAAAGCCCTCTTCGGGCAAAAGGTTTTGTCTTCCCTGAAAAAATCTTCATCATCTTTAATTCCTTACTGTTCTCTCAAAGTCGGTTTGAAACAATTGATACTTAAACGACATCATGCCAATAACTTGTCTCCAATGAAACAAGTATTTTGAAAAAAATAACATCTCGGCAACGAGCCGAATTATAAACCTTGCTCATTCCGTT
The DNA here is from genome assembly GCA_009920765.1 of Planctomycetota bacterium. Classification (GTDB taxonomy): domain Bacteria; phylum Planctomycetota; class Planctomycetia; order Gemmatales; family Gemmataceae; genus UBA969. The sequence continues at coordinate 33,020 of RFZJ01000002.1, forward strand.
TTAACAATTTTAAAATACCCAGTTAAAGTAATTGGAAGTAGGTGCAATGTCTACAAGTTTTTTAAAATCTGTTCGTGAAAATTCAATGTCACCTGTTTTTGCCAGTAGCCAAGTAACTTTTCATTAAACCAATCAGATCGACTAAGCTGGATTCCATTGAGGCTTTTTACGGGCGCAAAACAAAATGAATTGCTGGTAATAAAGGCCGCATCAGAAGATTTTACTTCTGAAGGTAAAATGTCCGATTCAATCCAGGGAATTCCAGAATCCTTGGCGAATGATTTAACCATGCGAAGAGCAATCCCATCCAAAACTTTTCCAGACTTCGGAGTTAATATTTTGCAACTACCTTCGGTTTTGGCTCCATCTTTAAGAATTAGTAAATTCGAAGATGCCGTTTCTGTCAAAAAGCCGTTTTCATCAAGTAATAAAGCCGTGGCTGTTGAAGATCGTGTTTTGACTTCTCTTTCTGCAATCCACCAATGCATTCTACTGCGCTGTTTGATGGAAGGATTGATGGATAAGGGGGAAGGCTGCAAAATGGAGCTGGTTAGTAACTCAACTCCGTGTTCGACCCAAGGTCGATAGCGATGAAAGGGAAGTTTGAAAGTGTGCATGCCCAAGGTAGGTAAGCCATCGCCTGCGCCACCTGATTCACCCAAATAAAACCCAATCGGGCCCGGAGTTGCGAATAGAACCAAGGCCAGATCTTCAGCAGGTTTTAGAAGCAGGCAATTTCTTTCAATCAGCTCTTCAGCAGCTTTCAGTAATTCCAATTCGGTTTTTTTGATATCGATAAAGCATGCCTTGCAATGAGCCTTGAAGCGCTGGATGTGTTCCCGGAGCATAAAAGGTTTGTGCGCAAATGAACGGCTCATATCCGTTACGGTGGCTCCCATCACAAACCCAGCATCATGAAGGGTAAGTGCCGCTTCAGCCTGGGGAATGAAGTTGCCATTGATCCAAGCCAGATTTGAATAATTGTCCACAGAGAATAACCCTGATCAAAGAGATTATGCTGCCAGATTGCGTGAGTCACGGGAAAGAAAGTCTTCAAGCAAAACAATAGTTTTAGCAGTAGCGCCTTGTTGAGAGATAACAAAATCTTTTGCTTTATGACCCATTTGTATTCTTAATGATTGATTGGCAAGCATTGTTCTTGCAGTGGATTCCAGAGCAGCCGGTGAAGAAATCATCGAAGCTCCGCCAGCATGAATAAGCTGCCCAGCAACTTGCTTGAAATTCCAAATTTTATTTCCGAAGAAAACAGCGCTGCCGTAGGCTGCGGGTTCAATCATATTCTGCCCGCCTCTTTGTCCATCCATGCTACCGCCAACAAAAGCAATATCTGCCAAGCCCCAAATAAAACGGAGTTCACCCAAAGTATCTACAAGAATAATGGAATCTTCGGGAGCAACTGTGGACTCAAGATCAGATCTGTTTCTAAAAGGCAATCCGGAAAGCTGAATTTGCTTTCTGACCTGATTAAAAAGATCTGGTTGTCTTGGAACAAGAATCAGCCTCAACAGGGGGAATTCTTTTTTTAATACGATGTAAGCGTTAAGAAGATATTGTTCTTCAGGGGCTTGAGTGCTTCCACCTACCCAGACAAGCTGATTTGGTTTGATGCCAAACATGGTTTTGAATTTTTCGATGTTTGGATCATTGCGGGAAAAAGTAACACCATCAAACTTGATGGACCCGGTAACCCTGGTAGAAGAGGGGGGGACTCCAATTCGATGCAGAAAATTTTCGGTTTCAATATTTTGTACAGCAAAGGCGCTGATTTTTGAAAAGAAAGCTTTGGCCAACCAGGGGAAGTTTAAATAACGCATTTGAGTGCGGGGACTCAATCTACCGTTGATTACAGAAACAGGAACTTGCTTGATTTTGCAACAATGAAGGAAGTTCGGCCAAAGTTCACTTTCTGCCAAAACAATAAGATCGGGTTGGATTTGAGAGAGGGCTTTGTTGATAGCCCATGAAAAATCCAATGGGAAAAGAAAAACATGGGTGCCTTTGAAACACTTTTGGGCTTCCAAAAGCCCGTTGTCTGTTGATGATGAAACCACGCAAAACCAATCAGGCTTTGAAGATTGAATTGTGGAAACCAGTTGGCGCAAGAGGTGGATCTCGCCAACACTCACCCCATGAAACCAAATAGTTTTAAGATTGGAGGGCTTGTTGATTAACTTGGAGTCGCCCGTAAATCGAGTGATAAAGTTATGGAGGGAACGGCCCTTCCACCATAAGCGCCAAGCAAGCCAAGGCGATGCAATAATAAGGAACAAGAAATAAAAGGAATTTAAAAAGAAGCTCGTCATGGGATTCCTTCCCTGGAGTCCTTTCACAAGAGAGGCTGCATTAAATCGCATTGGAGCGCATGCAGCAGTTTTTGTATTTCTTACCACTTCCACAAGTGCAAGGGTCGTTTCTGCCGATACGTTCTCCCGTGTTTCTGATCGTTTCAACTTTTTTTTCTTGTTTGATCTCTTCTGGGGCGCCCGACTGAGATTCCGGGGCTTGCAGTCTCGGGGCAGATTCGTGGGTGGCTGAGCCGATGACCCAAACGGTGTCTTGAACTTCGTCTGCATCTTCCATGCGGAAAACAATTTCACTGACTCTTTCTTCAACGCCATCCCACATGGCTTCAAATTCCTTCATGCCCTCGCGTTTGTAAACGGTCTTGGGGTCTTCCTGAGCATAGCCACGCAATCCGACCGTGGATCGCAAATGATCCATTACATAAAGGTGATTTTTCCAGGTGCTGTCGAGTTGGGCAAGAACCAGTCCACGTTCCATGATGCGCATTTCCGGGCGATAGTGATCATCGAAGGTATTCCACATAATCTGCCTGGCGGTATCCTGCGAAACGCCGGTCAATTTTTCGTTAGGAATGTCGATCTGGAGTTGGGAACGCATGAAATCGCAAAGATCTTTGGCATCCCCATCTTCAGAAACCTGGGTGCCATGAAATGCCTCGGAAAGTTTCTGATCGATATCATCCTGACCGATTTGGGGCATTGCTTTAAAGCTGACTTGGACAAGCAACTGTTGAATTTCAGCACGAGAAAGGGTGCGAAAACTTTCTTCTGAAAGTTCGTTTGCAAATTGATGGAATCTGGATTGGGCCCATTTATGAAGGCCTTCACGATTGTATTTTTGACTTCCGGGGACAGCCTGGGAGCTTGGCCCCTCGTTCATGAATTTCGCCATACCAGCTGCAACGGGGAAGGTTATTTCCTTTTGGCGATAAAGCTCCTTGGCTTTGCCGACAAGTATTTTTTCAACTTCAGATGGAGGTTGATTTACAAGCGCGCTCTCAGGAACTTCAATCTGAAACTTAAGCTTCATCCAGTTTAGCAAGGATGATAAACCCCATTTAGATTGCAGTAATATCGAGCCCTCTTGAAGACTTATTTTTTCAACAGAATTCTCTGTTTGCTTGGCAAGATATTCAATCAAATCGCTTTTGCCCACGGATTTCAGTGTTTTTTCCGCGTTATCAAGACCCCACCGTTTGTTGACCTGATTAGTCAGGGCCTGCCAGTTCCATTCACTTTCATCGTCAGATCCAAGATTTTCTTCGATGAAATCCTGAAGTTGGGTGAGTGTGACGGAAAGAGCTCTGTTTTTGGCATAAAGTTCTGCTTCTTCGAAGGTGGATCGATCGAAATCCGAGCCTTTGAATTCCACTCCAAGTTTGTCAGATGCATACTGGGCGAAACTGTCTGCACCATATTTGCGGTCCAGAAAACGATCAGTTGCCATTTTTATTTGATGTGCGATCATTTCCAAGATGCGAATCTTGCAGTTTGTGTCATTCAAGATTTCTTGACGATAACCATAAACCCTTCTCCTCTGGGTATCCATGACCTCATCATATTCGAGAAGGTGTTTTCTACTTTCGAAATGTCTTTCTTCGACTTTTTTCTGGGCTTTTTGAATCTGCCTGCTGACCATGGGGCTTTCAATAGCCTGACCTTCCTCCATGCCCAATCTTGTCAAAACATTTGCAACCCATTCGCCCATGAAAATGCGCATGAGGTCATCTTGAAGGGAAAGGTAAAAACGGCTGGAACCAGGGTCGCCTTGCCTGCCCGCTCTCCCACGTAGTTGGTTGTCAATTCTGCGGGAGTCATGTCGTTCAGTTCCAATAATATGCAAACCACCCAGATCTTTGACCTTGCGTCCCTCTTCTTTTGTTTTTTCTTTGGCTTCGATGTCAGCAACGATGATTTTCCATTCGTCCTCAGGGACATCGAGTCGAGATGCATATTTAGTTTTAAGAACAGCCCAAGCCATGGACTCGGGATTTCCCCCCAGGATAATGTCAGTACCTCGTCCTGCCATGTTTGTCGCAATGGTTAATGCCCCAATTCTTCCGGCTTGAGAAACGATTTCCGATTCGCGCGCAGCGTGCTCTGGAAGTGCGTTAAGAAGTTCGTGTTTGATACCTTTTCGCCTTAGAAGATCGCTAAGCTTGATGGATTTATCAACATCAGTGGTGCCGATAAGTATGGGCCTTCCGGTTTGGTGGACTTCAACAACCTCTTCAACAACTGCTTTCCATTTTTCTTTTTCACTGCGGAATACCGTGTCCGGATGATTCTTCCGAATCAGGGGCCGGTTGGTTGGGATAGCAATAACTTCAAGCTTGTAAATTTTCCAGAATTCATCAGCTTCTGTCATTGCGGTACCAGTCATCCCGCAAACCTTTTTGTAAAGCTTGAAGAAGTTTTGCAATGTAATGGTTGCCAGGGTCTGGGTCTCTTCCTTGATTTTAACACCCTCACGATAATGCTTGGCCTCAACTGCCTGATGCAAACCATCAGACCATTGCCTGCCAACCATGAGGCGACCCGTGAACTCATCGATTATGATGATGCTCATCTCGCCAGTTTCCGGGTGGTTCATGACTGCATATTGTTTGTCTTTTTTATAAAGATGATGTGCCTTAAGTGAATTATCAATGAGGTGGGGCCATTCCATGTTTCCTGCTGTATAAAAGCTTTCAACACCAGCAAGTTCTTCTGCCTTTCTAATGCCCTCATCGGTCAGATGGCAAGTATGTTCTTTTTCTTTGACTTCAAAAAATGGTCCATTTAGGAACCCTGCTTCTGCAGAATCTTTATTGGCACTTCTTTGCAAGTCTGTTAAACGAACCGCAACTTCATTAGCCTTGGTATATTTTCGAAGGTCACTAAACGCTTGACCGGAAATAATAAGTGGAGTGCGCGCTTCATCGATGAGAATGTTGTCCACCTCATCTATAATCGCAAAATGAAGTCCCTTTTGGCATTGCTGGCCATACACATCATAACTACTATCACCCCAGCGTGCAGGTTTCATATTGTCGCGCAAATAATCAAAACCAAATTCGCTATTGGTACCGTATGTGATATCGCATTCGTAAGCCTGACGCCTTTTTACTGGATCCATGTCACTTTGAATGTACCCGGCAGTTAATCCGACCCCACGATAGATGGGTAGCATCCATTCACAGTCACGCCTTGCGAGGTAATCATTAACGGTAATTACATGAACCCCTTTGCCTTCCAAGGCATTTAATACGGCAGGCAGGGTTGCAACCAAAGTTTTGCCCTCCCCTGTAACCATTTCCGCAATGTTACCCCGATGAAGAACAATGCCTCCAAGCATCTGGACATCAAAGTGCCTCATATTCTTGGATCTTCGAGCAGATTCCCTACAAGCAGCAAAGGCAACTGGCAAAAGAGAATCTAATGTTTCCCCTTGCGCAAGCCTTTCGCGAAGTTTGGAAGCCATCTGCCTTAATTCATCATCGCTAAGAGCCAACATTTCAGGTTCTACATCGTTGATTTTTGCGAGGAGAGTGCCAGGCGTTATTTTCGGAACACTATCGGGTTTGTTGGAACGAACAAAGCCTAGGGATCTGACATACCGTTCATTGCTATCACCTAGGATGCTAAGCAGTAATTTGCCAACCATTTCGGGGAAAGAGCTGAAAAATTCGATTAGTCGGTCAAGAAAACTTGTCTGCACGGGCATCGCGCCACTCCTCAGAAAAAACAAAGCATACAACAATGTGGACGCTGTTCAATTATGCAAGTCTAGAAGGGATTGGTAGTTTCGGTCAATATGTAGAACCATAATAATTAGGGTACCAAATTTCCCAGGAGGTCATCAGTCGATTTTTTCCTTACCCATCCTACCGTAACAGTGCCCGGTTGAACACCTGCAAAAAATTCCAAATGATTGGGTAGCTCTTGCACTAATTCTTTTCTGTCCTTACCTGATTTTATAAGAAGCAGGGTGTTTGGTCTTTCATTAAGAAACTTGAGCAACAAGGATTTTTCATTTCTGGAGAAAGAAACCACTTCAGCATCAGGGAGGTAAAACGGTGCAGAATCCCATAAATGCGGGTAACAAACAACGAGGGAAGGTTTTTGTTTTTCTGTTTTAAGGTGGGCTCTAAGGTGGCCCCTTAAAGAAAAAATATGGTTATATGCTGGAAGGATTTCTCTGATTCCGACATAAAGTGTCAAGAAAAGGGCACCTGCGGTGAATAAAAAGGAAAGTTTCCTTTCTGGTTTTCCAGCTTTAAGAATAGCCCATATGCAAAGAGTGGTAAGAAAAATAAAACCTAAAATAAATCCCGTGCCTGGTTTAAAAATACCTCGAAACATTCCTGCAATGGAAAGTCCAAATCCTGCTAAAAGTATCACCCCTAGGAAATTAAATGCACCATTGGAAACAGGGGTGAAGAGGGATTTCCAAAAAATTCCTCCGGTTTGAGCACAAAGAATTGCCCGAATTTGACAACCAAGGGCGATTGCAAGAGGTGGCATTACTGGTAGAAGATAAATCGGCCTCTTACTTAATCCCATTGAAAAAAAGAATAACATGGTCAACCCTGTCAACAATCCAAATCCTGCAAAGGATCCCAAATAACCAGGTTTTGTTTTTTGTTGAAACAAGGAGCAGACCATCCCAGGAAGAAGAAATATCCAAGGCATCATTCCAAATAATAATTGCGGTAGGAAAAACCAGAAGGGTTCTTCGTGGTCATAAGGGGCCACATATCTTAAAAAATTCTGGCCGATATAAAAATGTTGAAAGAAATCAGGCTCTCTTAGCGCAATTGCAATCTGCCAGGGGCCTGAAATTACCATCGCAGTAATTAAAGACGTCAGCCAAGACTTTATCCCGGGCTTTAAAGCCCTTTGATCAACAAACGTCCACATGGCAATGGGTAAAGCTAAAAGAATAATGGCTACTGGACCTTTTGTAAGAATGCCCAAGCCCATGCAAATACTGAAGCCCAGCCAGCAGCAAAGATTTATTTTTTTCTGATTACAAGCCAGAAATCCTAGGCATAAGCCCAACGTGATCCATAAACAGAGAAGTGCATCTGGTGCCAGCATTCGTTCTAAATAAATAAATCGATTGGTAAGGCATAATATAAATCCTGCGATAAGACCTTCCCAATGAGCTCTGGCTTTGATGCCCCAGAAAACCAAAACAAAAACAGATGCTATTCCCGCTAGGCATGGAAGTAATCTTGCGGCCCAATCGTGGACACCAAAGGTTTGATAAAGGCCCATCACGGCCCAATATGTCAGGGGTGGTTTATCCAGGTAGGGCTTGCCATGAAGTAAAGGGACAGTCCATTCATTTTGAAGTAGCATTTCTCTTGGAACTTCAGCATATCTAGCTTCCTGAGGCTCTAGCAGAGGAGCCCGAAGGCTGGACGCAAACAATAGCGCTGAAAAAATGAACAACAAAATAGCCCCTGAAACATAAGCCAGTTGTTCGCTTTTTTTCCATTCTCCAAAAGAAGGGGTTTTTTCAGGACTGTTGAAAAAATGATTGCTGAAACAATACGGGATGAGCGTTTTTAATGTCTTGGGAACTTCCATCCAACCCACTTTGCTACTTCCTGCATAACGCAGTCTGTGTCTTACTGGCACTTCCTTGATAATAAGATCGTTGCAAGCGGCTTTGTGAAACATCTCCGTGTTGACGAAAAAGTTTTTAGCATCAGGTAGGATTTTATTAAGGGCGGATTTCCGAAACACCTTCAATGCGCAGTCACAATCTCTAACACCCGTGCCTAAAAGGGAGTGAACTAAAAAATTGTAGCCTTTAGATAAGAAGATTCGCAACTTTGGGTCCTGCCTGTCAAAGCGATATCCCGCAGCGATGTCGGAATTTTTAATTGCCTCCAGTAAATTGGAAAGATCTTCAAGATAAAATTGGCTGTCAGCATCGGTAAATGCCACGAACTCAAAACTAGCCGCCTCGAACCCTGTGCGAAGGGCTGCTCCATACCCTAGATTTTTTTCATGCCTGATAATTTTAGTGTGGCTGTAAAGACCGGCTATTTGCGAGGCTACTTCAAAAGTTGAATCTGAACTTCCATCATCAATAATTAGAATTTCATAATCTGTCAGATTTAGCAAAGATAAAGCTTCTTCGGCTTCAATGATTGCCCTGCCGATACCTTTCTCTTCCCGGTAGGCTGGGATTACCAGTGATAAACATCCATACGAAGCTGATGCCATTTGCACTTCCTTGTGCCAGCTAAAAAAATCAATGATTCGCAACCTAAAGATTGGCACAACTGGTTATAAACTGTCAAGGCGTCTGGGATAAGGATTTCTTTACTTCCCACTTGCTCAATAGAATCCTATTATAGTCTAGATGAAGCACCCAGACGCCCCACCTTTGCCCGCTTGGATAATGAAGAAAGATGGCAGAATAGTGCCGTTCCAAGAAGATCATATCTGCAAAGACTTATATGAAACGGCTGTAATTTTGGGCAAGCCGGATCCATTTCTTGCAAGAGAATTGGCAGATGCCACTTCGTATTTTCTGGCATCAGAAAACCCGGGCGCAACATTAAAACAAGAAGATATAATTTTTGCGGTTACCAGAACTGTTCGAGAATTCGGGCACCCCGATATTGCACTGAGATACCCTGAATTTGCCTATAAAACAGAATTTGGCCAAGGGTTTTTAGAGGCAGGAACGGAATTGTTTCCTGAGAAAAATGTAAAAACTCCCCTGGAGTTCAATCGTGATAAAATGCTTAAGTCGGTGCTAACGCCCGATCTCGCTGCGGGAATTGAAGAAGGCTGGATTCAAATGGAGGGGATCACCTTCCCGGACGGTCTGCTTGCTGCTTCGTGGGTAAAAGACGATTGGCTTGATATTGTTTTGGATAGTCCAAAAGAATTCATTTCAAAAGTAAAAAATTTCGCAGCAAAACAGATTCATTTTGAAGGCGCGGAATATTTAGCCCAAGAGCAACCTAGGGTCGATGTAAAGCTGTTCAAAAATGCTCTAACTATAATGGACGCGTGTCTAGAGACTTCGGGGGTTTTGGGGGTTTTGCATTTAAACTTTCCCAGTGCGCCGTCTTGGTTCACAGGCTTGAATTACAGTCCTTTATTTCAACCTGAATTACAGATCAGTAAAGAAAAAACCTTGTACCTTACTCGAGCATTTCTGGATGCTTGGATTGAGGCCTGTCCCAAGAGTCTTAAAATGCATTGGCATCAGGTGGGGGGTATAGATGCCATATTGAGGCCAACTTTTGATTATCTATCTAAAAACACGCATAATTGGGCGTTTTCTCAATTGGCAAAGCCTGCGCCTAATTACTTAGCCAACAAGGCGGATCGTAATGTCTTGGATAAAATTTACTTGCGTTTTGATAGGCTTGCCAAGGCCTGCATGCGCAAAGGTATATTGCATAAATTTATAAATCGGATGCCAAGTTTGGTTCGTTTGGGAGTAAGTGCGGGGATACAAAAGCGAGCATTCATAAGAAAAATTGAAATTGAGCGAAGACAAAATGAAGAAATGAAAGTAAATTTGGGTGCCGGGTTCTTGCTGGAGAAGGCACGATTAATTGTGGCGCCAAAAGGTCTTCCGGAACTATTGGAGAATATTTTTCCGGGAAAATCGCTGGCTGATGATGAAGTTACCGTGTATGTAAAAAATGTTTTAACAGTTTTAAAAGAAACTGTGCGTTCTGAGGAAATAAAAGGGTTTATTCAAATTTCAATTGATTTATCCCATTTACTCGAAGTTAAAGATTCGAAAATTAAAACTTTGATTGAGTCTCAGCGAGGCGGGCCTAAGTTTTTTATTCCAAAAGACTTACAGAGTAAATCGAAATGGCTTAATTCGTTGGTTTCGGAGGACGATCTTCTGAGTGTTTTTATGACAAATAAAGAGCCGATTCGTGAAGAAAACAAGAAGTCGTGGACAAAAGTTCACTCGCTGGAGTGGTAAGAATTGCTTGCAAGACCCTTGTCGCTTGCTATTGTTGCTATTAAACTAATAACTTGATGAATATTTTGACACGCTAATTGATTGACAGGAGATTCTATGCCTCATACGCGCAGTGCCAAGAAAAACTTGCGCAAGTCCGAAAAAAGGCGAGCACTTAACCGTGCAGCGCTTCGTGACATCGCCTTGCTGATAAAGAACGTAAGGAACGCAGCAGAAGGTTCGGCTGAAGAATTACAGAAGCAGTATAATCTTGCAGCAAGCAAGATTGATAAAGCCGGAGCAAAGCGAACAATGCATGCTAATAAGGCTTCAAGGTTGAAATCGCAACTCAGTAAAATTTTGAACAAGAAAACTGCTGCAAAGTAGTTTGTAATAATTAAAAGTGAAGCGCACGCCTTTTCGTAAGGTGTGCGCTTTTTATATTGCCTTGCGCAATTTATCGCGATAACGAAGGTGATGAATTTTTGCAGCTTCTGCACCCTCAAGCTTCTTCCAAATTAGCACTGTGAATGCGGGCACTAAAATTGGTCTTACTATAAAAGTGTCAAGTAAAACACCAAATGCCAGCGCAAATCCTATTTGAAACAATGTATTTAACCCAGCAAGCATCAATGTTGCAAATGTGCCCGCCATGATTAATCCGCAAGAGGTGATCGTTCCTCCGGTTAGGGCTAAGGCTTTACGGGAACCTTCAACCGCTCCATGAATTTCTTTTTCTTGAATCATTCGGGTTATTAGGAAGATGTTATAATCTTCGCCCACAGCAACAAGAATGATAAATAAGAAGAAGGGTACTCGCCAATCAAGCTCTCCGATTGCTCTTCCATCGTACCAGTGAGCCATTAATGCGGTGGCACCAAGAGTGACAAAGTAGCTGAAAAGAACGGTTGCGAGCAGGTAGGCTGCAAGCCATGAACTTCGAACCAGATAAAGTAAAATAAGGAAAATACCAATAAGAACCATCCAGTTGATTCTAAATCGATCAGATTCGGTAATATTGGCCATGTCTTGTGCTGAAACGGTAAGACCATAGATTTCAGCGTTAATAACTCTGGACCTACCAGCAGCAATTGGTAATTGTTCTCTTGCCCAGTATCGAAGGCTATCCAAGGTAGGCTGGCTTGCGAGTTCGAAGGGATCGGTTTTAAGAACAACTTCAATCCTTGTGATGTACTTAAGTTTGTTTTGTTCACGATTTTTGCGGTTCACCAGCGTTGCCAAATAATATTCGCGTGCCACCCGCATAATCTGGTCATCAACCCCTGCCAACACGTTTGACCACAGCTTTTTAAGAATGCCTTGTGCGTCTTCATTAATGCCCTTGGGTTCTTTAACAGGCTGGCCCAGAGGTTGGGTAAGGCTTCGAACTTCGGCAACGCCTGATAGTTTTAGAAAGCCCTGGCTTAAGTGGCTTAAAAGTCTTTTGCCTTCTTGATTGTCCCAAGGCTTGTTCGATTCAAGTAGGACAATGACAGGGCCAAGTTCACCAGGAGTAAAATGTTCTTGGATGGATTGTAACCCAAGAACACTTTGGCTTTTTCTGGAAAGTTCACCTGTGGTGTTGTAATTAGGCGTTACTTGGAGCCCAATTATTGCAAGAGGAACCAAGGCAACGGTTATTACCGCCAATGCCCGGATTGGGTGAGAAACAACCATGTCACCAAACCTGAACCAAGCTGCATGTTCTTTTTCTGGAGCAATAGCGACGGGTAATTTACCAGGCCAGAAAGCTAATTTTCCACAGAGTCTTAATAATGCAGGTGCAAGTGTTAACGATGCAAATAAGGCGACTGTCAATCCCAATGCAATTGCTGGTCCGCCACAGCGAACCTTGGCAAACTCTGCTAATATCATTAAGCTTAAACCACATATTACTGTTCCTGCACTTGCAACAATCGCGTGCCCCACATGTTCAACTGCAGCAGCGATTGCTTCCTTGGGTTGCAAGCCATTGCATAATTCTTCGCGGTAACGGCTAATAAGGAAAAGGCAATAATCTGTTCCAGCACCATAAAGCATCACAATGGCAAATATCTTGCTGATATTCATCAGGTGAAACCCTTGGATTAAAGTACAAAGCGCCAATAAATTAAGTGCTATCCAAACGGATAGGACAATTGTAATTAGGGGAATGATTGCCAATCCTGGTGCTCTATATACGAATAATAACGTGACAATGACTAAAAGAATCGTGGCCAGAGTTGTACTATCCAAGCTGGATGCACCTGCACTAATTAAATCTCTACCGACTGCAGCGATACCGGTTACTTTGATTTGAACCGGCCCACCTTCTTTTGTGGGAAAATGTTCTCTAAATACTTTCTCGGCTTTATCTACAGTTAATCGGGTCTGGTTTGCCATGAAAGGGGTGGACAGGAAAACTTGTACCAAAGTGCAGGTTTCATCAATGCTTTTAAGTTTTTTTCCTATAACAGGTTCTTTTTCGTAAAGTACTTTTCCGATTTGCAGATCGGGTTCATCCTTTCCCAATTGTTTGATTGCGGAAACGGCTTTATCGAGATAGGCGTAATCTTGGGCACTGAAAGGGCCTTGTTTTCTTTCAACAAGAAAAATAACTTTGCTTGCAAAAATATCGTTTGGGAAGGCTTCTTCCAAAAGTTTGTAGCCGCGGACGCTATCGCATCGGGCAGGAAGAAAGCGAATATCATCATCTTGGGAGTTTTTGTCCCAAGACGGTGCTAGAAATGCTGCGGTAACTCCAAAGAGAAGCCACGCCAAACAAATCTTCCAAGGGTGGTTGGCGGCCAATTGGCCTAACCAGCGATACATTCCCTTGCTTCTCCTTTGCCAGAGCAAAGTTTATAAGAGTGTAAATCCTTTTACACTGCCACAGTTTTATATCGGCGTGTTAATTTGCCACGCTTAAGTGAAAAGCAAAGTTTTTACAATAATTGACTGATAGGTAAGCTTGGTAAAGCTAGCCCATTTAGATCTCTGGTTTTTCACTCTTCCTTCATGGCCGATTTGTACTTTAAAATGCAAGACCTATCATGGCGGGTTTTTGATAATCGGCATCAAGGACTTGATAGATTACGGGGTTTAGGCCGTTTCTGGTTATAGAACCCTTTTTGCCAATATGAGTATGACCACTTAAAACATGACTTAATTTCTTTGTTTTAAGAGTCTGGGTGCCCAAGGTAAGATTTCCAGCATAAGCATTGGAAAATGCCCAGCCTGGTTGATTAGCATCCCTGTGTATTTGTTCCTCTAATATTGGAAAATGGGTTGCAGCAATAATGGATCTAATGGCGGGATTGTTGTCTAAGATGTTTAGTTGATCTAAAAATGGGGCTGAAACACGTGCTGCAAATTCGGGGTCAGACCACTCCCAGTCAACAAGTAATGCATCACTATTAAAATTGAATTTTTCGTGAGCAAAATGTAGCTCAGAATGAATAATGCCTTTATCTGCTGCAGAATAATCGTACCAACCAATGGTACCGGCAATCCCAATGCCATTTTGAATATATGACTTTCCTTCCAGCCAGATGCATCCTGAATCCCTGGTGATATTAGGCAACTCTTCAAACCATAATTTTTTACTATCGCTGAATCTGCGCACCCATAAGTCGTGATTTCCTGGCAAAACAAGTTGTGGACACGGTAAAGATTTTCGAAATAATCTGAGGCACTTTTCGAAATCCTGAACCGATTCGCCTAGATCGCCCCCCAAAATAAGAACATCAGGGCTAAATTCTGAAATCTCTTTTACAAGCTTTTCAATCTGCCACAACGGTGTGATTGGTTGATGTAAGTCTGCAGTGAAAGCGATTTTCATGGCATAGTTCATTTATTCAAGGTTAAACCGATACTTTTGAAAATAAAATAAAATTGGAGCATGGTAATTCCACAACCTACTTGTTAATTGCTTCGAATCTCTTGATCTAGCAACCTTCATCAATTGTTATTCAATTATTTTATTAAGTGGATATTCAACAATACCTTTGGCCCCTGACATACTTAATTTTGGAATTATATGCCTTACAACACTTTCATCGAGAATGGTGTTTAAGGCAACCCAGGATGGGTCTGAGAGTGAAGAGATTGTAGGTTTCTGCAGGGCGGGCAATATTTTTAAAACCTCTTCCAGCGAACTTTCCGGCACATTCATCATTAAGCCAACTTTTCCCTCTGCAGCCAAGGCACCCTTCAACATTAGTACCATGTCTTCCATTTTTTTGCGTTTCCAGGAATCAGTAAACGCATCGTTATTTGCAATAAAACGGGTTGTACTTTCAAGAAGTTCAGCAACAATTCGTAATTGGTTTGCCCTTAATGAGCTCCCCGTTTCAGTAACATCAACAATCGCATCTGCGAATCTGGGAGGTTTGACTTCGGTTGCGCCCCAACTAAATTCAACATGTGCTTCTACATTGTGGCTTGCAAGCCAGCGATTGGTGATATTTACCACCTCGGTTGCAATACGTTTGCCCCTAAGGTCTGCAATATTTTTGATGTCTGAATTTTCAGGCACAGCCAAAACCCATCGCACAGGTCTTTTGCTGACTTTGCTGAAGACCAGCTCGGTCATGATTGTAACATTAGCCTGACTTTCTTGAATCCAATCAAAGCCTGTAAGACCACAGTCAAGTGAGCCATTTTCGACATAGCGTGGCATCTCCTGTGCCCTGATAAGTGTGCAATGAATTTCAGGGTCATCAATCGAAGGGTAATAACTTCTGGATTGAAAAGTAAGCTTATAACCAGCTTTGCGGAATAATTCTCCCGTGGCTTCCTGCAAACTTCCAGCAGGGATTCCTACGCGTAAAATCTTAGGCTTGCTCATTTCTTGTACACCTTTGAAGGGTCAAAGATTCTGTTTCCAATAATTTCAGTCTTGGCATCATTTAATTTACGAAAAAAGCAGGAAGAAAACCCTTCATGGCAAGCAGCCCCACCAATTTGTTCGACTTTAAGAAGGACCGTGTCGGCATCACAATCGATGAAAAGTTCCTTTACAATCTGGAAATGCCCACTTTCCTCGCCTTTGCGCCAAAGTTTGTTCCTACTTCTACTGAAATAAACGGCTTTTCCCGTTTTCTGGGTTTCATTAAAAGCCTCTTCATTCATGTAGGCAAGCATTAAAACTTCGCCAGTTTTTGCATCTTGGGCAATTGCAGGAATCAATCCGCCAGTCTTTGAAAAATCTAACATATTCATTCTCGAGACAAAATTTACTAGTAAGTAACAAGACTAAAGTATTCGTATCCTCGAAGCTGATCTTTTCCATTTAAAAAACTTAATTCTATTAAAAAGGCACATGCTGCAACTTTCCCACCCGCTTTTTGTACTAATTCGCATGCAGCTTTCATCGTTCCGCCGGTTGCCAATACATCATCAATTAGAAGTATATTGTCGCCAGGTTTAACCGCATCAGTGTGCATATGTAATTCAGCACTGCCATATTCCAGATCGTAGCGTAAGGCATGGGTTTTATAAGGTAATTTTCCGGGTTTTCTTAAAAGAATCAAAGGTTTTTTTAGTTGTAAAGCCAAAGGTGCAGCGAAAAGAAAGCCCCTTGCTTCTGCTGCCGCAATCGCATCAATTTTTACTGTCTTAACCAATTCCTGCAAGCTGTTGATGGAAGATTGAAATGCCTTGGGGTCGCTTAGTAAAGGTGTGATATCCTTGAAAATGATTCCAGGTTTGGGGAAGTCAGGAATATCTCGTATGAAAGATTCAAGTTTCATTAAAAGGCGCTCCAAAAATATAGAATGAAGATTGAACTCGAACCACTAACATAAAGGCAATTATGTCGATTAATGTTCGAAAGGCGAATCAAAAAGATGCAGTTTCCATTGTTAAAATGAACAAAGCTTTGGCTTTGGAAACAGAATCCATGATACTTGATGACCAAATTCTTTCTTTGGGCGTTGAAAATTGCCTTAAAGATTCTGCCAAAGGTTTGTATTTTCTTGCGGAATTTGAAGGTTCTGTCATTGGGCAAATCATGTTTACGTTTGAATGGAGCGACTGGCGTAATGGCTGGATATGGTGGATTCAAAGTGTATATGTAGAACCTGATTTTCGTGGAAAAGGCGCTTTTAAATCTTTGTTCAAGCATGTTGAAATGTTAGCCTTGGCCCAATCAGATGTTGTGGCAATAAGGCTTTATGTTGAAATCCATAACTTGACAGCCAAGGAAGTTTACCAAAAAGTAGGAATGCAACATGCAGGGTATGAGGTTTTTCAGAAGAGTTTTAAGCCCCAACCTGAATGCGAAAACAAATAATTCATGAAAACTAATCCAATAGAATCAGATTCTTCGGTTGGATTATCGAAGGCAAGGGCCTTGTTAATCATAGCTTCTATTCTTTGGAGTAGCAGTGGTTTTTTTACCAGATGGTTACAAACCACTTTTGAAAACGGTGTGGGTCCCGAGATTCATCCCTTGCAAATGGCTTTTTTTCGAGTTTTATTCGCATCTCTGGGCATCGGTTTTTTTGTTCGCTTGAAAGATGTTAAATTCGCCAATGGTATGGTCTTTACCTCCATATCGTTTGCAATTATGAATGCATTATTTGTAACGGCCCTTGCTTTGGGTTCTGCTGCAAATGCCATCTTGCTTCAATATACATCACTTATTTGGTGTGTACTATTTTCTGTTTTTCTCCTGAAAGAAAAACCAGATCTTAGGGCCATTCAAGCTGTTTTCCCTGCATTGATTGGTATCCTCATTATAGTGATTGGTGGTTGGCATGCAGGGGAAGGCCTTGTGATTTTGATCGCTTTGGGTAGCGGCCTAACTTATGCATTTGTTCTTACTGGTATTCGCTCACTGCATGATGTTTCCCCTGCTTGGATAACTTTTTGTAATCTTCTTGTTGCCGCTTTAGTTTTGCTTCCATTTGTAATGGCGATGCCATTGCCCACTACGAATCAACTGCTTATTCTTTTGATGTTTGGGGTTTTTCAGTTGGGGTTGCCCTATTTGATGACTGCTAAAAGTTTAAAAATTATAAGCCCTCAAGAAGCTGGGATTCTTACATTGTTGGAGCCTGTCCTAAGCCCAGTCTGGGCCTATTTGATTGCACCTGAAAAAGATATTCCCTCATTAAGTACTTTGCTGGGAGGTGGATTATTGCTTGCAGCCTTATTCTGGCGTTACTATCCCGTTAAAAATAAACTATAAAGGTTTTCGAATCTTTGGGCCTTTTTCTTTTTCAAGCCCATCAATATTAGTTAGAATCATTTCAAGTGTTTCGTTTTTTTTTTTGAGAGGATCATCTAATGAATCGGTTTACTATCTTCCGTTTGTTTTTCACTGTTTTGTTTTCTACCATTCTTTTGAATAGCGCTTTAATAGCTGCTGACGAGAAAGATGAGAAATGGGTTTCTCTTTTTAATGGCAAAGATTTAACTGGTTGGAAAACTCACCCTGATGATAAGGCCAAATGGGAAGTAATTGATGGATTGATTGTTGGAACTGGAAAGGCAGGACACCTTTTTAGTGAAAAAGGAAACTACAAGAACTTCAGGTTTAAAATGGAAGTTTCCATCAGTGATAAAGGTAATAGCGGGCAGTATTTTCGTACAAAATTTGGGAAAGCGTTTCCTAAAGGACTGGAAGCACAAATTAACAGTACAGGTGGCGATAAAGTGCGCACTGGAAGCCTTTACAATGTTAAAGATTGCCTTATTTATGAGCAGCTTGTAAAGCCTGATACTTTCTTTACACAGGAGGTTTTGGCTGATGGAGATCATGTTGTAATTAAGGTAAATGGCAAAGTAACCGTCGACACCAAGTTGACCGGTGAAAATGCAAAATTGATCGAAGGACATTTTGCCATTCAGCAACATGATCCAGGTTCGACTGTAAAAGTAAAAAAGGTAGAAGTGATTGAGCTACCTTAATCAAAGCTTGTAAAAGTATTAATGAATCCCTCGATTGTTCATGCAGTCGGGGGATTTTTAATTGGACCCACTGTTTAACCAGCGCCCTTCATCAATTTTAAATTGGCCGGATGTACGATTATATGTGATTTTTTTGCCTTTGATTTCTTCAGGTGGAACACCAACTCTTGTCTTTTTGTACAAGGTTGCAAGCCCTGTTTCTCCGCCATAAAAAATCACCAATTCTTTGGCTTCTTCATAAGAAACCTGTTCCGCTCTCCCCCAAAACTCTTGTGCTTGGACAATAACCCTACCCTTTGCAATCATTTCTTGCTGGGATTTGTTTTTGCCTTGTTTGCTCAATACGTCCAATCTGTCGCAACGCAGATACATTCCACCTTTTGGAAGATGATCCATGATAGATTCAAGATCAATTTCAATATTTGGGTTTTCTGAGGGGAAATTTAAAACCCTTACATTTTCTAGAAATGTTGCGGTATTTCTTTTACTGTTGCCGTACATGCTTCGTAAAAAACTTACTTGGGTAAGTTTCATTTCATCTTCTGTGGCTTTACTGTTGGTTTTTGTTTCAGCAGGGGGTTGTTTTTCTTGGGCCATTGGCGTTAAAGAGATATCGCCCCCACTGCGCTGCATGATTCGTACTTCGCCTGGACCGGAAGCGCGCACCTCATTGCCATCTGTTCCTTCTTTTCCATCCAAATCATCCTTGTCGAGTTTGTTCATCGAAAGGGTGATTGATTGAATTCGATGATACTTTATGATTTTATCATCCTCCCGGATGATTTCTTCTACCCTGACACTTCTATCGCATACCAGATTTTGAACTCTTGCAGGTTGCTCAGATTTATTTCCACCTTTGAGTGAAACTGCTCTGTCAAAAAAAACTTGAAGGGACTGACAAGCTAACCTTGAGTTTTCCTGTTCGGCTTGAATCCCGCCATGGAATTCAGCAAATTTTCCGTTAAAGAACATCGATTTGTTCCAGTGGACTTCCATGGGTACGGCTTTGTTAAGTTTGGTTCCCTGAAAATTGGTTGTGCTTTCCATTTGCATTGCACCAACCCCGTTGACCCAAGCTTTGTTTGTGGCTTGATCAATATTTACCTCAGGGCCAACGATTAACATTCTGTCCATCCGAAGTTGTGCGAGGTCGCCGGTTACCACGAGGAAATTGCCGTCAGGATGGGCGGTCATTTGCAAAGTGTCACCTTTGATATCAACACCTTTTTCACCAGGTTTTTCAGAATCCTGCTTAACGGTGACAGACCCTTCGGTCCAAAACCTTTCAAGTTTGTTTTTGTTTTCAATTTGGTCAACCCAGGCTTCAATAGAACGGGCTGACAAATGAATGGGGCGTGGTGGTTTGTTTTGAGTTTTTTTGTCGTTGTTTATGCCGTCAATTTTCACTTCCATGTTAGGAATGACCGAAATTGGTGGGGTAGGTTTGGTTGTTGTATTTTGAGTTGCAATTGTCGATTTTTGTTGATTTGAAACAGGATTATTGCTGACAGTAATGGCATTCTTCACGGAAACTTCCTTGAACCAAGCTGAAAGCCTGCCACTATCTCGAATAATCAGTTCCTTGGAATCAGCAGAAACATTCCCAATCGCCTCAACCTTGTGAAGTTTTTTTCCAGATCCAGAGGGAATCACTGTTGCTTGAAGGGGTTGTTCCGTGTTTTTATAAAGGTTGTTGGTGTTTGGTTTGGGTAGTTCTGCAGCTTTAAGCCAAACCTTTAAAGTGTCAGCATGTAAATTTTGATCATGTAATGGATCATCAAATCGAGCGTCCCCCGTAAGAATCAGCAAATCAAGAGATCCTTCTCTGGTGGAAACGAGTTGATCTTTCCATGTAGCTCGAACAGGTTTTCCTTTTTTATCCTTGTCTTTTTCTGTGATATCGATCCAGCCAGGCCCCTTGGCTGTAGCTTTTTGGAATGATTTTAAGGCAGGATTTTTAGGATCAGGTTTTTCATTTTGGATGGTCATATCCACAGCATGAAGAATATTTCCTTCTTTGACCGCCCACATTTCAGGTGAACCTTTCAATGTTGCTGTTGAAGATTTGGCGTCGTAAAAAAAACTGTTGCCATGTGCTTCTAATTTTTCTTCTTCGGAAATTAAAACAACTTCTTTTCCCGTAGCCAGGGCGTTTTCTATGTCAATCCCAGAACTTAGGCTTTTCTCCTCGTTTTGAACCCCGGATGCAGGCCCAACATTGTCTTTTCGTTTCAAATTGATTTCCAGTTTTTCACAAACCAACTGGTCTATTTGTCCTTTACCTTCATGGTGCCTTGTAACAATAACATCTCGTTTTGGAGTTCCAGGTGAAATGCATGCATCAAAAATCGCAATATCTCTTCCCTTTTGAATGATGTAGTCGAAAGTACCCAGAGTTTTGATGCCAATATGTGCCTTTTCTTTTGGTGCACCTTTGGCTGTTTCTTTTTTTTCTTTTTCAGGGGTTGCCCCTAAAAAGCTTGAATCGTTATCCACGTAAAGATGCATATCCACTTGAGAAAGTAATTTGATTCTTTTAACTCCAAGAATATTGTCACTCTTTGTTTTCTTAGCTTGAATTGGAGAAGGTAAAGAAGCTTCAGTTAAAAGTTCCATTTCCATGCCTTGTCCATGGACTTCGGTTGGGCGAGGTTTACTGTGGTTGTCAGTGAGATGAATTGCATCGGTGGTCCAAATGAGTTGCTTGCTTTCTTGGTAAAACAAAGGGCCCTTTGGTATGAAAATGAAAAGGTCATCATCTCTTGCTGGAGTTTTATGATTGTTTATTATTTCAATTTTTCCTGAAATTTCTGCGCCAATTATTTTTCTACTACCAATATCCGTAAGGTTTACAATCGGGCGGTCAAATTTTAGATAGGCGACTTCGCCTCTGATTGTATTGATTTCCAGTGGTTTGTTTTCATTTTTGTCTTTGTTAAAAACCACAATACTCAGGGGAAGCAGGCGCACTCTTCCATCTGGTTCAATTTGAAAACTGTCAGCTGCAAAAAGCATGCTGCGGGAATTAAGTTCGATTTTGATTTTTCGTTGAACTTCAGGGCAATCCAACCCGAAAGCTTGTTGTAATTTTGTAACAACCCTGCTTGTTGGTTTAACCGGAAGTGGTGGAAGCTCTTCCTTGGCCCGGGCACTAAAAGCAACGGGAAGAGGAGGAATACCATCAATTGCTCCCAAAAACCAGGCGTAAACAAAGTACAACGCCATAAATAGGGAGAACCCGAATCCAAGGATTAAGATCCGCTTCGGAGTCCACACTTTAGAAACACTCCTTCGTCATTCAGCGCCTCGATAAATTAATTTAAGTGGGATGAACACAGTAAATTCCACTTGTCTTGAACTTTTAGAATGATTTCAACAATATCGCGTAGCGCAGATTTTCCACCAGGATTCCTGCTTACAAAGTTCGCACTATTTCTAACCTCAAAACAAGCATCGTTGGGAGCTGCTGCCAATCCGCAGGATTTCATTATTGAAATATCAGCAAGATCGTCACCTATGTAGGCAATTTCATGCGCACTTATACCTTTCGATGAAATAATATCTTGGAGGGCTTTTGCCTTGTTACTAACTCCTTGGAAAACCATGTCAATTTCAAGTTCTTTGGCCCTGTATTCGACAACAACAGAACTTCGCCCTGTAATGATTGCTGTTGTAATTCCGAATTTGTTGAGTTTTTTTAGAACAGATCCGTCACGTACGTGAAAAACTTTCCATTCCTTACCCGTGCCATCATGTATAATTCCACCCTGCGTTAACACCCCATCAACATCCATGGCAATCAGCTTTATGGATTTGCATCGTTCTGAGAGTGTAAGGGGTTTGTTTGCAGCCATGTTCTTTACGCCACCTTGGATGAAGGGAGGACCATTGCAGGTGCGAGGCTGATCAGGTCGGTAATATCAAGCAATCCCCTTGGAATATTATGTGCATCGACTACTGGAATTTCGCTGAGTTTTTTTTGCTTCATGAGTTCGATAGCATCAACAACTTTTGAACCAATAAGAATGGTTTTAGGGTTTTTAGTCATCACTTCCGAGATGGGTTTATCCAATGCTTTGTCATTTCTTGTCTCGATCAATCGTGCCAGATCACTGTCGGTGAAGATACCGCAGAGGGTTTTTTCCGAATTGGTAAGGATAACTGCTCCTGTTCTTCGGCCAGGTTGGCTTGCTTTGGAAAATACAGTCCGTACGGTATCATCTTCAGACGCCAATCGAAGTTCATGCCCATGGCGCATGACGGTTTCAACGCGCATTAGTTTTTTTCCAAGGCTACCTGCAGGGTGAAATTTTGCAAAATCTTCCTGACAAAATTGATTTGCTTTGATCAGGCAAAAAGCCAGGGCATCTCCCAAGGCTATCATGGAAGTACTGCTTGCACTGGGTGCCAATCCTAAGGGGCAAACTTCATCCAAGGGGCCATAAGCAATCGTTATGTCAGCTTTTTTTCCAAGTGTGCTGTATTTGTTTCCAGTTAAGCCGATGATTTTTTTGCAATGCTCCTGCAAGGGGCCAAGCAACCGGAGTATTTCTTCGCTTTCTCCGCTATGCGATAGAACAAGCGCAATATCTTCGGGGTGAAGCATGCCGAGATCGCCGTGCACGGCTCTTACTGCATCCAGGAAATAGCTTCGGGTTCCAGTAGAATTAAGAGTGCCAACCATTTTGAGTCCAACATCGGCACTTTTGCCCGTGCCTGTAATAGCAATTCTGCCAACTTTTTGCGTGGTCATTTCCCAAATTGCTTGAAGTGCGGATAAGAAATTATCGTCGAGTCTTTGTGCAACAAGGTTTAACGCTGCAGCTTCTTCATGTAGCACTTCCCGGGCAAAATCAATTGCCTGAGAGTTAATAAAATCAATTCCTTGAGATCCAGACTTTATCATGCGCCTTCCTTGGCATTAGTCGAAGACTTTGTAAATCTATTTCTGCCTAAGTACCTTCCTATGCACTATTAGCATCAAGTTTTACAAGATCTCTTTATCTAAGTAATTCGTCAAGATCGACAGTGGAACTATGATCTATTTTAAACAATTTAACTATGTTTGAATGGGTGGTTTGGAGGGTTTTAGAAATCAACGCATTCAGCTTTGATTTGTGAAGATAACAAGTGTAAAATGAAATTAATGAATTAATCCTTCTTGAAGGGGCAGAATGTCATGCAAAACAGTATACATTTTATTCTACTTATTCTTCCGAGTTTAATGCTGAATGAAAATGGGGCATTACTAAATAAAAAAGTACCACCTTATACCATGTTGGTGGCCTCCGGTCCTGAAAGAGGGAAGTTACATTGTTATGTATGTGAACAATGCGAAAAAGAGGGAGTGATTGTTTTCACCAAGAAAATGTCTGATGGGTTATCCAAAGTTGCTGTGTTAATTGAAAAGCAGTCAAAGGCTAACTCAGAATTTAAGGGCTGGCTAACTTTAATAAGCGAAGACACAACTCAAGATGCTCCCTTATTGAAATGGGCTAACGAGCATAACTTGGTGGGTACTCCGGTAGGCCGATTTGAATACAATCCTGGTCCGCCTGCATACCGGTTATCCTCAGATTCAGTTACAGAAGTTTTTGTTTTCAAGGCAGGAAAAGTTTTGCATGTATTAAAGGCAAAAGATGAGGCAGAAGTTGAAAAGTTGCCTACTAAATTGGAAGAGATTCTTAAAAAGTCAAAAAACTAATTTTTCTCCATCGAAGTTAAACTTTATCGCACTCTGGCTTGAAAACGGATGATGCCATATTCTTTTGGCATTAATTTTCCTGTGATCTCCCAGTGCAAAACCAAAGATCCAGATTCGTTTTTTTGAATGGTAAAAACTGCATCGCGATCGGATACCGCACTGCTTGGAACATATTCAAGCCTTGTTGCAAGGCTGTCAGTAACTGCAATATCTGACATAGGCTTGCTTCCCAGATTAGTATAGCGAAGAGTAAAGGTGACGATTTCTCCAACCTTGGCCGTGGGTTTATCAGCTAATTTTAACAAGGAAAGTGGCTTATCGGTTTCTATTTCCCGAGCTTCGTCTTCGGTAATTACAATTTCACGAGTTTGAACATTTGCTTTAACCACTTCTGCACCAGTTTCAATTCGGGCAACTACGCTGGTTCCTTGGATACTATCATTTTCTCTCAGGCCCAGGGATGAAGAAAATCTTTTTACATTCTCAGTTTGCCGTTTAATTGCAACTTTTTGTTTGTCTCTGGCGCTCATTGTTGATTCAGAATTAATTGATTCTCTGATCAGAAGATCAAGAGTTTGTGCCCTTAATATTTCCAGCCGATGAATTTCCCCCAATGCCATAAGGTTTTCGGTTCCCTTTAGCCTTTGGTCGCCCTTGAAACTATTGAGGTGATTCATGGCCCTTGCCTGAAGACTTGGGGTTGTGGTGCGATACTGGCTATCGGTGATGGTTGCTTTATGTAGGTTAAAAGTCTGCACCGAATTTACATTGGCCCATACGGTTTCCTGTGCAAGTATTGCAAATCTAGGTGCGGAAAGGATAACACGGTTGGATCGCGCTATTCTTTTTTTGCCGCTGATATCAGTGTACTCGGCAATGGTGTCTTCAGGGTTCACGCCCTGAAGAGTACCCTGATTATCATAACCAGCCTTTGGCAATTGATCGCCACCATCATAAATAAGTTCTGCTTTGGAAAATCGGGGGCCAAGCTTGGGGTCAAAAAAAGCGGAAGATTCGCATGGTATTATGGGGGGAAACCTAGGGACTGGCAGGTACTTTTCGCCCTCGAGTTGTACAGTTCCGGGAATTGAATTAGCTTGTAATTCCTGTTCGCTTATGGTTTTTCCACCCATGCGGAAAATCACCATCACCCGGCCTCGATTTCTGGCATCTTGAACCAGATTTGAATCAGCAGGAACATATGACTCAATAGGGTTTTCAATCGTAGTGGTTACTGATTCTGCTTTTTCTGAATCTTCGAGGTAGATTACTTTAGTGATCAAGTTACCCTTGAGAGCAGATTCAATTTCAAGCCGATGAATTCTTATCGGTGCAGGAAAATTTAAAGGATTTGCAACCTTTGGCATTTGCAAACTACCCCTTACTTCCAGAGTCGGATAGAGTTCAGCTTCTGGATTTCCGGGAATATGATTCATTTTGATGCGATATACATAACCCGGCCTCATGCCTACCATTTGCTTTTCAGGTAGTGAATATTGCCTGTTATTACCAGGATAAATTGTAGTTTTTATGCCTTCCGGTGCTATGAAATTTAACCATAGCACTGGTGACTGGCCAATGTTTGGCCCCATTACCATTTGCTGTGAGAAAGTTAGTTGGCTGACCAGAAAGACGCATATCAGAGAGATTGTGTATTTGTGAAGCATCGATAAGCCTCATGGAACTTTTGCCAAATCTTCTTCTTAAACAAGAAGGTAACCAAAAGGCCGGCGCTCGAGGATTGATGCCCCGACCGCCGGCGTTAGTTTTTCTAAATTCTATTTGTTTACAAAGGGCGGGATTATTGATTGTGGTACTCCACTTTTAATTTCTGGAACCTTGGTAGTGATTCCGTTATTTCCCGGAACAATCTCTAATCCTGTTGGAGGCAGAGTTCCTGTTGAAGGAAGCGTTTCCTTTTTAAGAATTATGGTTGTTTCTTCATTATTACCCTGATCCTTGGTTACCCCAGGAACCTCCTTGATACTGGTGGAAGGAAGTGAGCTTGGAGAAGGCAGAGTTTTTGGAGCATTGGATGGTACACTTGGAAGATTAAGTGGTGCACCAGGCATTATCTGAATGTTTGGCATTCTTTCCATGCCTTGTTGGATTTGTTGGCTGGGCATTGGCCCTGGGCCTGTTATGCCATAGGGAACCATTCGGCCCATGCCTGCACCGCCCTGAATCATTCCTTGTGGGGGAACTGGCATCCTCAAGCCGCCTCCGGGGGGTGCATCCATTGCAGGGGTGTTTGGTGCTTCCAAATCGATGTTACCTAGTCTTACGATCAAGAGAATGCTACCCCTTCGTTGAGCTTCAGCGATTGGATCAACACCCGGTTCAAGTCTGGAAGATACAACCTCATCCAAGCCACCTGCGGTTGCAAGGTCTTGGAATTGTGGATCTGGAAGATAAACAACTTTGACCACAAAATTACCTGCTGCAACTTGTTGGAAATCTTCTTCCGTAAAGCTGACTGGTACCGAGCTATGTGCTAGGAAGGTGTTGGTTTTGCCCGTGCTTGGCACAACTTCCAAGGTTGGGTAAAGTTCTACACCAGGGCGATTAGGGATTTCGCTTAGTTTCAGGCGGTAAATTGCCGCTTGAAGGAAGTTGTATCGACCAGGGGATTCAAGATATTGGGAGTTAAATCCAGGTCGACCGTCCGAACCGGGGGCGAACCAAGAAATTTTCATGCCAGCAGGTTCAACAAACCTAACTTCAGTTCTTTGTACTGGAATCGGAGCTGTTGGTGCTCCACCGCCTGTGAGTGCGCCCATTGCGTTTACTGCTCCAGGCATGTTGGCTGGTGCTCCACCCATCATCCCACCATGTCCACCCATCATTCCACCATGTCCAGCCATTGGCATACCAAGATTTGCCAGTGTCAAGCCTGAGCTATTTCCGCCAGGCATTCCAGGCATTCCACCGGGCATCCCGGGCATTGCTGGCATTCCAGGAGGTGAAACCATCCCGCCGGGTATCATGGCGCCTGGAGGCATACCAGCCATTGCTTGTTGCATAGGGTTTTGCGAGGCAGGTATTCTGCCTGGTTTAAATGATGCTTGTTGCACCATCGAAAGAGGAACGCTGTTGGCAATCATTGCCTTTGCAGCAGCTTCTCCAGAGATCGGGGTTGATTTGTAAGGGCCGGTTACTGGCACAGGTGCACCCCATGGGCCCTGAACCCCAGGTATTGATTGAGCGGTGTAAGCTCCCCGGCCAATACTATCCTGTGAGGCCGGATTAAGATCAGCATGGCGTTGAGCCATAAAACTACCGCCGCTGTTTTCGGTTGTTACGCAACCACTCAGAGTTGCCAGCGTCAGAATACTTCCATAGATCCGCTTCATGCCAACCCCCTATACAATCCTTGAACTGGGTAATACTTCTTGAAAACATTTCAAGTTTGGTTAGGGCACAAAGCCCTCGCCTAAAAATTAATAGAACTCGCTCTAATTAATTCATCGGCAAATGAGAGTCATTACTTTCAATAAAATCAGTAAATATTTCCCCAATTCCCTTTTCAGAATTATTGTTAAATCTAGACCGTTAAATTGGGGCGACTGGGTTAACAGAAAAAAGGGTTTTGTAAGAAAACCTATGTAAATCATCAATCGCTATGTCGAAATAGGGGCATTCGTCTTAGCTTCGTTAAAATTTTTCTTTGGTTTTTAACCAATGTCTTGCAATTTAGGTAAGATTAACTTTGTTATTTCTAAGTTTGGGATTCCGCCGCCCATGAATGAAATTGTGTCTGGGGTCATAGAACGAGTTACTTTTCATAATCCAGAAAATGGCTTTGCTGTTCTAAAAGTGCATGTTCGTGGAAAAATCGGCCTGGTAACAGTAATTGGAAATCTGCCTTCCGTTAATGCCGGGGAATTTCTCGAAGGCGAGGGAGTCTGGATTCAAGATCGTGACCACGGTCCTCAATTTAAAGCAGCAGCTTTGCGTTGTTCTCCTCCCCACTCTCTTGCAGGGATTGAAAAATATTTAGGGTCAGGCCTAATCAAGGGTATTGGTCCCAGCTATGCCCAAAAAATCGTAGCCGTTTTTGGTCTCAAAACACTTCAAATCATTGATGAGTCTCCTAGCTTTCTCAAGCAAATTAAAGGGCTGGGGCCAAAACGCATCGAGCTTATTCGCCAAAGTTGGAAAGAAAATAAAACCATTCGAGATATTATGGTTTTTTTGCAATCGTATGGCATAGGTACCGCAAGGGCGTTCAGAATTTTTAAAATCTATGGTCAGGAAGCTGTCACCCTTATTCGTGAAAACCCGTACCGATTGGCAAAAGATATTCGAGGCGTGGGATTTCAAACCGCTGATGAGCTTGCCCAGAAATTAGGAATCAATCCCCACGGACTTGAAAGAGCCAGGGCTGCAATCTACTACTCGTTGGAGAGACTTGCAAATGAAGGGCATGTTGGCGTACCCGAAGAAGAATTGATTGATCATGCGATTCAACTTACGACTATACCCACATCGATTATTCAAGAAGCGCTTGCATCGGAGGTTGAATCGGGGGTTGTAATCATTGATTCGGTTTATGGTTCCAGGTGGGCTTTTTCAAAAACTTTATATACTGCGGAGAAAAGCCTGGCTGCAAACCTGCTTAAATTATCAACCGGAGCACATCCGCTGCACTCCAAAAACTGCGATGGTGAAATAAAAAACATCCTTGCAAAAAGCGGTCTAGAGCTTGATGAGCAACAATTGCAGGCTGTTCAGATGGCCTCTTCCAAAAAGATTCTAATTTTAACGGGAGGCCCGGGTGTTGGTAAAACTACAATTATTCGATTGATTCTAGATCTTTTTGAGAAATTCGGAAAAACTTGTATCCTATGTGCCCCCACAGGGCGTGCTGCTAGAAGAATTGCTGAAAGCACAGGCAGAGAGGCAAAAACCATTCATCGCACTTTAGAGTTCGATGCCTCCATCGGCGGATTCAGGCGCGATCCTTCCCAACCATTGGAATCTAATCTCGTTGTAGTTGATGAGACCTCGATGGTCGATACCGTGCTAATGCATCACCTTATACGGGCTGTTCCCGCCCATGCATGCCTTCTTTTGGTTGGTGATGTTGATCAACTTCCCTCGGTTGGGCCGGGCAGGGTTCTTTCAGATATGATTGATTCGCGAATGTTCAGTACCATCAGGTTGACCAAAATTTTTCGTCAGGCGGGCCGAAGCTTCATTGTTCGGGCTGCCCATTCTGTGTTACATGGCGAATTCCCTTCCGCTGCTCCAAACGCAGAGGGGGATTTCTTTTTTGTTGAGTCTGAGGCCCCGGCTCAGGTTTCAGAAAAAGTTCTTACAATGGTGCATGACCGAATTCCTAGGAAATTTAATTTCGATCCCATGAAAGATATTCAAGTTCTTACACCTATGAATCGCACAGAATTGGGAGCAGGGGAGTTTAATAAAAAAATGCAGGATTTGTTGAATCCTCTTGCAGGTAGAATTGAAATTGAAAGGTTTGGTACAAAATTCCGCAGTGGCGATAAAGTTATTCAATTGCAAAATAATTACCAGAAAGAAGTCTTTAATGGTGATGTTGGTTTCATCCAGGATATCAATGAATCAGAGAAGGAACTTACAGTTGATTTTGAAGGTCGCTTGGTAGTTTATGATTTTGGTGAACTTGATGAAATTTCGCTTGCGTATGCATTAACAATTCACAAATCGCAAGGATCTGAATACCCCGCAGTTGTGCTTCCCATACATACCCAGCACTATATGATGCTTCAAAGGAATTTGCTTTATACGGGGATAACCCGGGGTAAAAAGTTAGTTATTGTTGTTGGAACAAAAAAAGCCTTGGAAATTGCAATTTCAAGGCAGGATCATCGGAAAAGGCATACGGCCTTGGTTCAATGGCTTACTTTTGAGTATCGTTCCTGATTTAAATTTGCCCATATCATCATGTATAAAAAATCAGCACATTTTAATAAACAGCTTTTAATTACTAATAGATTTAGGTTATTATTAGATATCTGTATCAAGTGTTTATTTTCAGGATTGAGTGGGGTGTTTTATGACTATTAGATCCGCTTTTTCATTTTATATTATTTTACTTGCCGGTTTCTTGACTGTACAAAATTCAGCAATGGCCCAAGTTCCCCTAGAAAAAGCAGAAGCTACTTTTTCTGTTCCTGAAGGCATGGAGTTTAAAGTTTGGGCTGCTGAGCCTTTGTTTGTAAATCCCACTACATTTGATATTGATGAAAAAGGCAGGGCTTGGGTTTGTGAAGCAGTTAACTACAGAAGGAAACTAAGAAACCAACCACCTCTTCGATCTGAGGGCGATCGAATTGTTATCCTTATCGATTCCGATGGTGATGGTAAGGCAGACAAGGCAACCACTTTTTACCAAGCACCCCATGTGATGTCTCCCCTTGGAATTGCTGTAGCAAAAGATGCTAAAGGCCCTGGTAGAAAAGTCTTTTATTGTCAGTCTCCGGATATCATGGTGCTAGAAGATAAAGACGGTGACGACAAAGCTGATGGCCCTCCCACCAAATTACTTACAGGATTCCAAGGACTTGATCACGATCATGGTGTACATGGTATTTCAATCGGGCCTGATGGGAAATTGTATTTTTCCATAGGAGATGCAGGTGTAAAAGATCTTCAGTCTGCCAACGGGAAAGGTAAAAAATGGTCTTCCAATAACACAGATCTTAGGGCTGGGACAGTTTGGCGCTGCGATCTTGATGGCAACAATCTTCAGCTTATCGCTCATAATTTCCGTAACAATTACATGCCTGCAGTGGATAGCTATGGCACGGTGTTTATCAGTGACAACGATGATGATGGAAATCAACAGACACGTATTTGCTATGTAATGCCGGGTGGTAATTTTGGTTACCATCCCCGAGGGCCAGGCCAAACACATTGGCATGAAGAAGATCCGGGTATTGTTCCTAAAATCTTACGAACTTTTTTTGGCAGCCCCACTGGCATGTGCATGTATGAAGCCCAATTGCTTCCGGCCAAGTATCAGGGCCAGCCTTTGCATACTGATGCTGGTCCCCGGAACTTACGCTGCTACCATACTAAAATTGATGGTGCCGGTTTTTCTGTTGAACAAGAAAATATGATTTCCAGTACTGATGGTTGGTTCCGTCCCAGTGATGTTAAGGTTGCACCGGATGGTTCAGTTTTTGTTGCAGACTGGTATGATCCGGGTGTTGGCGGGCATGGTATGGGCGATACCACCAAGGGACGTATTTATCGCCTTGCTCCCAAAGGTTCAAAATCCCATGTTCCTGTCATTGATTATTCGACCAATGAAGGGGTTATTTCTGGACTTTCTTCAGGCTGTAATGCAACTCGATTTATCGCATTACAACACATTATTGCAATGGATGCCTCGAAAAGGAATATTCTTGCCCAGATGATTTTTGCTGATCCTGATATTGCTCAAAAGCCATGGGTTGCAGCGAGGATTCTATGGTTTGTGGATTTCCCCAAAGAGCTTCCCAAAGGCCTTGGACAACGTGAAGAATTTAAATGGCTTGAAATAAGAAAGCTTGTAGATGCTCATCCTGGGTTGACTGGGCTTAGTACCGATGAAAAACAACGGGTTGATTTTCTACTGGCAAATGGTGGGGCGGGGGTTGCACGCGAAATTTTGGTTAATCTTCGTGAATCTGAGGATGATAATTCCAAAAAGTGGTTCTATAACATTGCGAAAAAATATGATGGCAAAGATGTCTTTCTTTTGAAAGCCATCGGTGTTGCTGCGGGGACGGATCCGAAGCATCGGGAAATCATTCTTGCCGATTTCAAAAATCAATTTTCTTCCTGGTCGACCTCTGTAGGGGATCTTGTTTTTGAACTAAGACCAAAAGATATGATGTCTGGGTTAGGCGATATGCTTACCAAGGCTGAAATCCCACTTGAACAAAAACTTAAAATCATCAACATTCTTGCCTCCAACGATAGTCCTTCGGATGCCCTTGCTTTTATTAGCCTTGTTAAGTCGAAGGCCAGCATTGAAGTCAGGGAAAAAGCTGTCGAGTGGCTTAAAATCTTCTTGCCCGGGAAATGGTCAGCGGCGGCTTCAAGTCCTGACCTTCTCAAATCTGTTAAGGAATTGCTTGAAGGCGATGCAGATGATCAAAAGCTTGCTCTTGGAATTATTGAAGCTGCAAAACCCAAAGGAATTGTTGATTCAGTTATTAAGTTGGCGTTGGTGAATAAAGATAATCGGG
This sequence comes from Planctomycetota bacterium, assembly GCA_009920765.1. GTDB lineage: Bacteria > Planctomycetota > Planctomycetia > Gemmatales > Gemmataceae > UBA969. Next base: position 65,105 of record RFZJ01000002.1, read on the forward strand.
TGCAAAAGCAAGCCATTATTACCTTGGGTGCTTTGCCTGAAAAACAAGCGGTTGATACCCTCATAAAAGTACTTCAGGAAAATAATAGTTTTTCTCAGGATGCTGCCAATGCCCTTGCGGCTTTGGGGCAAACCAAGGGGAAAACGCAAGGCTTTCAAGATGCAATCAAAGCTTTGCAATCAGTATTTAGCGATCAAAATGCACCTATTGCCAAAAGAACCTTGGTTGCAAATGCTTTATCCGGTACACGGAATGGCTCAGATTTTCTTTTAATTAATGGGAAAGGGGATATACCTGAAGAATTAAAGCAGGATGTAGGCAGATTACTGCGTAATAGCCCTTATCAGGATCTAAGAAATAAAGCGATGATCGCTTATCCCGCACCAGGTAAATTAGACCCTAAAAAGTTGCCTGCTCTTAGTGTGCTTGCACTTAAGAAAGGCGATATTGCCAGGGGTAAAGCCCTTATGGCCTCCAGTGGCAATTCCCAATTGCAATGTCTTAAATGCCATTCTGTTCAGGGTACGGGTGGTGCTATAGGCCCCGATCTTTCAATGATTGGCAAAAAAGGTACCAAGGAAAACCTCTATGAATCCCTTATCAATCCGAATAAGGCGATAGCTGATCAATATATCACATGGATAATAGAAACGAAAAAAGGCCAGGTTCTTACCGGGTTGATTGTTGAAGAATCTCCAGATTTGATTGTTCTCCGTGATGGTAACGGAAAAGATTATAAAATTGATCGAAAGGATGTTGAATCCAAGGTGAAAGGTCCTAATTCACTTATGCCTTCCGATTTGATCAACAGCATGAGTGAACAAGATTTGATCGACTTGGTTGATTATCTTGCAACATTGCAGACAGCATCTTTTTCTCCAGATTGGTTTCATATTATTGGGCCTTTTGAAAATGGGGCCGATGATGAAAACTTTGATAAAAAGGGCGAACCAGAGTCCAAGATCGATTTTGCAACGAAACTAAAAGGTAAGTCTGGGCCAGTTGGTTGGTCCAAAGTTCGCACATCTTTCAATGGTTATTTGAATCTTGCCTTGCATTTCTCGCCTGAAAATAAGGGCATTATTTCTTATCTTTACCAAGTGGTTGATTCACCAGTCGATCAGGAAGCAACGCTACTTGTTGGCGCTGATGATTGCGTTAAGGTATGGGTAAATAACGCTGAAGTGTTTAAAGATAAGAATCATTTTGCTGCCCAACCTGCAAGGAATTCTGTTGCAGTGAAGCTTAAAAAGGGTGCTAATCCAATTTTGATTAAGATTAATAACGGGGAAGGGGAGCATGGATTGTATTTTTCCATTCTAAGCAAGGAACAGCTTAAAATTGGTGCGAATTGAATTACGAAGGTTTTGTTGGTTGGGCCATTGCTGTCAATCAATGTTTGAGGAGTCCGGGGTTGTTTCGGATTCGGTTTTTTGAAGTCCGATGATTGTTCGATTAGCCAATACCGCTTCCTGCAGGTATTTCCTGGTTAACCTGTGTTCTGCAAGTAGCTCTTTTGGTATTACTCTTAATTCGCCAGCCACCACCTTGATTTCTCGTAGGAAATCAATTTTCTTGTTTATAAAGGGGGGGCCTTTGTAATACGAGGCGTAACTTCCCCATGCGCCCTCGACCCAAATTGGAATGATCGGTGTTTCTGGAAGCTGATTGAGAATGTGCCAGATCCCCTGCCCAAAGGGAAATAATAGCTGATCCTCTTTCTTGCGGAGCCTGGCTTCGGGGAATATCAACAGCGATTCTCCGCGCTTTAGCGCCTCGATGGCATCCTTTAATTCAGGAGCCTCTCTTCGAAATGTTGCTGCTTCCACTCGAATTGCTTTTACCACTTTTGACATCAACCAGTAGATTACAGGCAAGTCATAAAAAACACTTGTCATCATGGGGATGATTCTGCGTGATACAATTTTTCCAATTAAAAAAGGGTCGAGATATGCAGAATGATTTGCGATCAAGATGACTGGGCCACGGTAAGGCATTTGTTCAATTCCCGGACCATGTGTTGTTATTCTGTAGGGAATTATTAAACCAATTGATAGGATTTGCTCCAAGAACGCCCTAAGGGTTATCCATGCGAGCACCAGGCCTGCTAAAACCAACAAAATTCCTGCATGGATTGGTGTGATTTTGATTTGATAAAATAGAATCCCAAACCCAATTGAAAAAAGCCATGGTGCGAAATTGAATAATAACATTGCTACTGGTGTTGAAAGTAGTTCCTCGGGCCTGCACGCCCGCCTACAGCACGCCAAAATATTTGCAAAACCCAGGCTAGCCAACATTGTTAAGAGAAGTACGTTGGTGGGGTATAAAATAAAAAGAATCAAGCTTGAACCCGATAAAAATAGGCCCCAAGGCGCTGTCCCAATGGTTCTAAGTGGATGATTAATAATGTAAAACAACAAAATCCCAACAAAACTACCGGCAGTGATTAAAGCAAGCGAAATTGAATGGGTAATGTTTTCGATGAAAGTAAAGCTGTTTGCCCCTGTGAGGAATAAATAAAACAAACTGAAGATGATGCCTAAAATCAAACTCCTTGCAAGCAATGGGGTGATATCGTCTCTCCACGTTGTTGATTGATAAATTTTTGTGTTTTCCAGTAGTAAGGCAGGTGTTTGATGATCACAAAGAAAGAAAAATCCGGTTGTAAAAAATAACCCGCACGCTTGTACGATACAGATGGATGTAAATGCCGGGAAAATTGATTGATCTGGGGGTGGCATCATTTGGGTTGTTGCAATGATGCTAAGTGGTAATAATAAAGTTGTCATAAGCATTTCAACATTATCGATGTTTCTAGCACGTGTCTTGTTTTGATTGGTAGCAAGAAGAATGGAGTTAATCCAGAAAGTTCGCCCTAAACCCATTGAGAATCCTAGAAAGATTGGGTCCGGAAAATACCCTGTAAATATTGGGATACTTAAAAAACCAAGTGAGAGTAATGAACCAAAAGATGCAAGAAGTATATCGCTGCGGCTTTTGCGGAGAGAAATAACAAGCCCTGCGAATGCAAAACCAATTGCTAGATGAAGTAATAAAACACTTGCAGGCTCAATCCCATGGTAATTAGCTTTGGATGCTGAAATTATAAAGGAGAGTGTGAAAAGGTCTGCAAAGATTCGAATCAAAGATGTAGCAAGATAGGCGAGCGGAGTCATTTTTATGCTTTTTAATGGGATTTCAGAGGGAATCCGTTTTCTCGCCATGCGCGGACCCCGCCATCCATGGATATAACATTGCTGTAACCCATCCTGGCCAGATTTTCTGCAGAAAGGGCGGAGCGGAAACCCCCGCCACAATAAAGAATGATTTCAGTCGAGAGGTTTGGGACTGCTGATTCAATGTCTCTTTCGATAACGCCTTTGCTAAGGTGAATAGCGCCGGGAATATGATCCTTTGCAAATTCGCTTTCTTCGCGAACATCGATTAGCAGTAGTTTTTCACCTTTGTCGAGGCGTGATTTTACATCAAATACCGAAGTTTCTCTGACCTTTTTTTTTGCATCTTGAGAGATAGCTAGAAACCTTGGAGAATGATTGGGAGCCATATCACGCCTGCTTTCCAAATTTGTTTAGTTAAAGGACACCGAGTATAAGCTCAGTAAGTAATTGATCGAGTTTTTCATATGGAAGTTTTCTCGATGCAAGTGCGTTAGGATCAAAGCTCATTGCTTTAAGCTTGGTGGCAGCTTCTGGAGTGAACTTTGAAATGGAGCCTTGCAAGTTTTTGGATGCCCCGTGGACTTCCTTAAGAATGCTCTGGATCTCTTTGTTTTCGTTAAACTGTTTGACTTTTTCCTGCATTATTTTGTAAGTTCGAAGATTTCGGTCTACGAAATCCCAGGGGTTGGATTCAGTACGATAAGGATGACAATCAAACCCGATTGTTCCGGAGTACTTGTGGTCGATTAGAAGTTTCGTTGTGAAGAATGCTTCTTTAAGATCGTCGCTACCAAAAGTAAGGTCTTGATCGAACCGCAAAGGCTTTTGTCCATTGAGATGAACATCCAAAAGTTTGCCAGCATCAAGAGCTTGAGCAAATTCATGGTATGGATTCAACCCTGCCATTTTGATATGGGCTGTTTCAGGGTTTATGCCGCACATATCCGGGTGATCGAGGGTGTTGATGAATGCAAGAACACTTCCGACTGTGGGCAGGTACAAATCACCACGGGGTTCGTTTGGTTTTGGTTCAAGGCTGAATTTGATCTTATATCCTTGACTTCGAACATAATTACAAAGGAAGTTTAATGATTCTCTAAACCATTTGAATGCCTCGATGGGATCTTTGCTGGCATCAACTTCAACGCCTTCACGGCCCCCCCAGAAGACAAATATTTCAGAACCCAATTCATTTGCAATATCGATGCAACGCATGACTTTCTGGGTTGCAAAAAGCCTTACTGCAGGATCAGTGCTGGTGAAAGCACCATCCTTGAAAATGGGATGATAAAAATTGTTGGTCGTTGCCATGGTTGCTTTGATATTGTTGTCAGCCATGCATTTTTTAATGTCTGCAACAATCGAGTCGCTTTGCGCAGCAGAAGAGCCGAAGGGAATGATATCGTTGTCATGGAACTCAAACCCGTAGCAATTCCTATCCGCAAGCCCCTTGATGCAATCCAGAGCAGAAATCTCGGGACGAGTTTGATCGCCAAAAGGGTCTCGCCCCCGGTTTTGAAGGCACCAAATACCAAAAGCGAATTTGTCTTCTTTTACAGGAGCATAAAAATGTGATGACATGAAACTATCCTTTCCAAAAAAATTAAGTTTTAAATAATCAATGATTACTTGTTGCCGGCTTTTAAGCTCTTGGCTTGAGTTAATACCTCAAAAATCGTGGTCATGAAAACCGGTAGGTCATCGGGTTTCCTGCTGGTAACTAGATTGCCATCCCGAATTACCGCTGCATCAACATAATTAGCGCCTGCGTTGATTACATCGTCTTTAATTGCAAAGAAGCAGGTCGCTTTCTTACCTTTTAAAGCTTGAGTAGAGCATAAAACCCAAGGGCCATGGCAGATGGCGGCAATCATTTTTCCTTGCTCTGCCATCACACTAACCAACTTGATCATGGCTTCGGATCTTCGGATGAAATCGGGTGCGAACCCACCAGGGATGATCACACCATCATAATCCGAGGGGTTGATATCCCGTGCGGCAACTTCACTTTTTGCAGGATACCCTAGTTTGCTTGGGTAGGAGTGGTTTGCCTCTGGGCCGACCATTACTACTTCCGCCCCTGCTTCTTTAAGCCTGTAGTAGGGGTACCATACTTCCATTTCCTGATATTGTTGTTCCAATAGAACAAGTATTTTCTTTCCCTGAAGGTTCATGCAAACTCCTCTTAAAATCTAATTCAGCTAATCTAACTTTATTAATAATGATCGCAAAGAGTATTCTTGATTGATTTTTAGGATTTGTTTTTGTACCAATTAAGCGTTTCAGCCATGGCATCATCAAAACTTTTGGCTGGGGTATAGCCCAGGATTCGTTTTGCTTTTTCAATACTGAAATCGAGGTTTAGGCCAAGGAATTTGATGTTGGCCCTGGTTACTTTTGGGGCCTGCAGGGCGCCACTTTTTAGAGCCTTCTTTTCCATGGTGCTTGCAATCAATTTAGCAAGCCAAAGTGGAACAGGGATGAAAAATGGTGTGGGCAGATTCATACCCTTGGCAATGGCTGTGATAAATCGCTTCTTGCTTACTTTCTCACCATCGGTAAGGTTGAATACTTGGCCTACTGCGTTGGGGTTATCAATTGCCAAAAACGCAGCTTGCACCAGATTTCCCACAAAAATATTATTCATTGCGTAACCACTGCTACCTATATATTTCACTTCCTTTGTTTTAAGTTTTTCCATCAGCCTTGGCAGAACAGTTCGGTCCCTTGGGCCATAAATAAACCCGGGTCTTAAAACCACGATGGGGTAGCCTTTTTCCCTGTGATACTTCAGCGCCAGTTTTTCAGATTCAACCTTTGATTGAGTATAACCATCGAAATGCTGATCTGGCGGTGGGGTGGATTCATCGGTTTGATGGTGGTGCCTGGCTTCGTAAACCCCCAAGCTGCTGAAATGAACAAATTTGTAAAGCTGGGTGGGGTCAATAGAATCGAGAAGTTTTCGAAGGCCTTCGACATTCACCTGCCTGTAGGAATCAACAGTGCCCCAGTCGCCAACCTTGGCTGCACAATGAAATACCGTATCTACTCCTTGGGTTGCTTCTTTTGGTAGATTTTTGTCTTGTAAATCCCCCCGGATTACCTCAACACCGAGTTTTTCCAGAAAAGAACCATCCGATCCCGAACGAATTAGCGCTTTAACCTTGTAACCTCTTTTAACACAAGCTTCTGCAAGGCTGCTGCCAACCAAACCCCCGGCGCCAGTAATTAGGCAAGTGTGATTGTTCATAATTAAACCCATTCAAATTGTGTATGTTTTCATAATAGTGGTATCTTTCAAAAGATCGCTATCTTCATTTTTATGAGATAAAGGGCATTAATGTGCCTATCTTTGCAAATAATTTCAAAAATCAGATTTTTTGAACTATTACTAAAGCTGAAAACATCTTTGGCCGATAGAGTTTATTCAATTCATATTGACACTTCATTCAAGTTACTTTATTGAACCCCCCGCCTTGCGAAATACCCTATACCCATTCAAGGGTTTGTTCATGCTGGTACGATATAGAAATAAACTGAGTCTTATTCATCCGCTCTTTGCAGCGGTGTTCATTTGCTTATTCCTAAGCAATCTTCAGGCACAACAACCAGCCTCCACAGGTAAGTTGATGATTGCAGATGTGATTGTTCAGGGTAACCGGGTGGTTGCAACTCAGGCAATAACATCACAATTAGCCACCAAACCGGGTAAGGAATATCAGCCAAATGTAATTCAAGATGATGTGCGCAAATTAATGGCAACTAAGCAGTTCGCTCATATTGATCCAAGAATTGAAAGCCTCCCTGATGGTAAGGTAAACATCTTTTTCCTGGTAAAAGAATTTCCAAGCGTTGTTCAAAACGTTACATACCTGGGTGCTAAGCACCTTACTGAAGAAGAGCTTGGCCAGTTGAGCTTGGTTTCAAAAGGAAAGCCCTTAAGTCCTATCACCAATAAACTCGCATGTCAGGCGATTGTTCGAAGATACAATGAGCAAGGCCGTCCCTTTGCTAGTTGCGATTTGCTTAAAGGTGGCGATTCTGCTGATAAAGAAGTGATATTTAATATTACAGAGGGTCCGCTAGTCAAAGTTCGGTCTGTGGACTTTAAAGGTCAACAATTTGTCAGGGGCGCGGTGCTTGCAACCCATATTCAAACCTCCAAGAAGTTCATGGGTTTATTTGGCGGCACCTACAACAGTGCGATGGCAGATGCTGATGCTGTCAAACTTGAAGAATATTATAAATCATTCGGGTTTCTGGATGTGCATGTTTCCCGGGAATTGGTTTGGACTCCCGATGGCAAGGAAGTTGATCTTATTTTCCATATTAAAGAAGGTATTCGTTATCAAGTTCAGGGGACTCCCCAAGTTGTAAACCTTAAATCCATGCCAGCAGAGCAAATTGAGCAGTTGAGCAAGATTAAAGGTGGCGAATACTTTAACGAAAATAAAATCAACGAAGATAAGAAGTTGATGGAAGATTATGTAGGTTACTCTGGGCGAGAAATGCGCTTAAACCCGGTACCTGTGTTTTCCCCGGATGTTCCAGGCTTGGTTCGAATTCAATATGAAGCATTTGAAAGGCCCCCTGCCCGTGTTGGACAAGTTTTTGTCGTGGGTAATGAACGAACAAAGCAAAATGTAATTCTTCGCCAAGTACCTTTGTTCCCAGGTCAGATTCTGACTTATCCAGATTTAAGATTGGCAGAGAAGAATCTTGCACGACTGAATATTTTTGAATCCTCACCCGATGGCTCTGTCCGTCCGACGGTGACTGTATTAGATCCAGACCTTGAATCTGAATTTAAAGATTTGTTGGTTACAGTTCAGGAAGCCAGCACTGGCAGTCTTCTCTTTGGTGTGGGCGTTAACTCGGATGCGGGTATGAATGGTAGCATTGTTCTTAATGAGCGAAACTTTGACATCACAAGAATTCCTACAAGCCTTGATGATTTGATGAGTGGCGGTGCATTTAGAGGTGCAGGTCAGGAATTCCGTTTGGAAGCTGTTCCGGGTACCCAGTTGCAGCGCTACACCGCCAGTTTCCGTGAACCATTCCTGTTCGATTCTTTGTTTAGTTTTGGCGCAAGTGGATATTATTACACACGCAGATTTGATGAGTATGATGAAACCCGCGCTGGCGGTAGGTTTACCTTGGGCAGGAAATTGAATCAGTATTGGAATGCAAATGCCAGTTTGAGAATTGAAGATGTTGGCGTTTACCGGGTTCCTGCTGGTGCGCCTTCTGATTATACTTCGGTTGAGGGTCAGAACTTCTTGCTCGGCTTACGGGCTAATGTTACCAGAGATTCCAGAGATTCCTATTTGCGGGCAACAGAGGGTAGCATCTTGGATTTATCATTTGAGCAAGCTTTTGGCGCTTATAACTTCCCCTTGGTCTCAGTGGAAATGAATAAATACATCACCATGTATCAGCGTGCTGATGGTAGCGGTCGCCATGTAATGGCGCTTCGTTCTCAGTTCTCCTGGGCGGGTGATGAGACTCCTGTTTATGAACGATATTTTGCTGGTGGTTTTAGATCGATGCGCGGTTTTCAGTTCAGAGGTGTTAGCCCGAATACCAACGGTTATATGGTCGGCGGCGACTTCATGTTCCTTAACTCCATGGAGTATCAGGTTCCTCTAAAGGCGAACGATCAAATTTTCATGGTTGGGTTTGTCGACAGTGGTACGGTTGAATCCAACATTAGTAAAATTACTGATTACAGGGTGTCTGCTGGTGCTGGTTTAAGGTTTGTTGTTCCCATGTTGGGGCCTACCCCGATTGCTTTGGATTTTGGTTTCCCAATCGTCAAGGCAGATACGGACCGAACGCAACTCTTTAGTTTCTGGATGGGTTTCTTCCGCTAATCGTTTGACCAATTCAATGCGGCATCCAAAAAATGAGGCCTAGCCTCGGGGGGTTGGATGCCGTTATTTTTTTTCTTCGATTATTACTTCTTCTTTAATAACTTCTATTACTTCCGAATAAGTTTGATTAAAAGATTTGAAACCTAACTCAGTGGGTGAGAAGTTTCCTGTTCGTGAATCCATGAACGGATAAGACATACCGTTGTAAAGATAAAAAGAACCATGGGGTGAATAAACGACTCGTGGCTTGAAGCTGCCTAATCTGTCGACTGCCAGATTTTGCCAATGACTGTAGGCACTTTCTTTGGGATAGAAAACCATTTTTTCTGGTGCTGGCGGATCAGCAAAAAGGATAGCGGGGGTAGGTCTTCCAGGAATACCTTCCACAATATTTTGATTTGCACTGATAAGATTAAAAGCAATAATTAAAGAAGAAAGTTCCATTGAAGCATCCCTTGTTAAAAGTACAAGAGTGCAGTATCCCAAACCTATTGATAAAGAAGAAACAAAAAGACCCGGAAAGACTAAAGTGCCTATGTTTCCGGGTCGATTTAATCGTTATAACTGGACTATTGCCAAGCCAATTATTTCATGATTAATATGTAACCGCGCCTTCCGACGCCGATTTTACACATTTCGCATATTTAGCTAGCACTCCTGCTTTTTCCCTTGGTGCAGGGGCTTTCCATGCAGCTTTTCTTTTTTGTAGCTCTGCATCATCCAAGTGAACTTTCAACATCTTAGCTTCTGCGTCGATAGTGATGGTTTCGCCTGTTTTTACCAGTGCGATTGGCCCACCCACCCAGGCTTCGGGAGAAACATGGCCCACAACTAAACCGTGTGTGCCACCTGAAAAGCGGCCATCGGTGATAAGACCTATGCTCTCACCGAGCCCTTGGCCAACCAATGCCGCAGTGACAGAAAGCATTTCGCGCATGCCAGGTCCACCCACTGGGCCTTCACCGCGGATCACCACAACATCCCCTGCCTTGATCAAACGATCTTGAATCGCATGGAAGCAGGCTTCCTCACCATCAAATACCTTTGCAGGCCCTGTTATTTTGCTGCTTTTTAATCCAGCAATCTTGGCGACAGCACCATCTGGTGCAAGGTTGCCATGAAGCACAACAATATGCCCTGAAGCATGCAAGGGTTTGTTTAAAGGCCTGACAACATCTTGCTTTGGATTTTTATAAACGGTATCAACATCCTTTAGATTTTCTGCAAGGGTTTTTCCTGTGCAAGTGATGCAGTCACCATGCAGGAAACCAGCATCTAATAATGCTTTAAGAACTGGAGGAGTTCCTCCAACCTTGTGCAGATCATGCATAACGTATCTGCCACCTGGCTTCAAATCTGCAAGGTGGGGAACTTTTGCCCCGATACGATCAAAATCTGCAAGCGTCCAATCCACCTGAGCTTCTTTTGCAATTGCCATTAAATGTAAAAGTGCATTGGTGCTGCCACCCAGTGCCAAAACGAAAGTGTATGCGTTTTCAAGCGATTTACGGGTGATGATGTCTCTTGGGCGAATGTTATCTTTCACTAATTGAACCACTTGTTTGCCTGCTAAAAAGGCTTCTCTTTCTTTGGCTGCACTTACTGCGGGGTTGCTTGCCCCATAAGGAAGCGAAAGCCCCATGGCTTCGATCGCAGAACTCATTGTGTTGGCAGTGTACATGCCGCCACAAGAACCCGCACCGGGGCAAGCTTCACATTCAATTTTATGTACACCTTTTTTATCCAAGGTTCCTGCTTGATTCCTACCCACAGCTTCAAAAATTGAAACGATGTCGATATCTTCACCTGCGGGCCCGATGCCGGGTAGGATGCTCCCGCCATAAATGAAAATACTCGGGATGTTTAGCCTAGCCATAGCCATGACGCAGCCGGGCATATTTTTGTCGCAACCACCAACCGCTATTAAGCCGTCATGGTTCATGCCGGCGCTGACCACTTCGAGGCTATCAGCGATGACCTCGCGTGAAACCAGGCTATAACGCATGCCTTGGTGTCCCATCATAATGCCATCAGAGGCGGTGGGCGCTCCGTAAATTTGTGGTACCCCTCCGCCCGCTCGAATACCTTCGATCCCTTTTCGAGCAAGCCTATCAAGGTGGGCGTTACATGGAGTAATATCGCTGAAAAGTGAAGCCACGCCGATCATGGGCCGGTCGAAGTCATCATCATGAAAACCAACAGCACGAAGCATGGCGCGGTTGGGCGCTCTTCCAATACCCTCGGTTGTAGTTAAACTGGTTTTGTTGTTCTTGGATGCCATGACAGAATCTCCGGCAGGGTTAAATAATGGTGGCCTTATGAAAACATTGAGAAATAATCCAAGGTTACCCCTGAAAATTCTCATAGATATGTTTTATGAATAAAAGAAAGGAAAGGATGAAGAATATTTTGAAGAACTATTTTTGAATTGGTTTGCTTGCTATAGCCAGCCATGGTTCCCATTCTTTGCGAACTGAGTCATCCATGTCGTTTAATTGGGATTTTAATTCTGCCAGTCTTTGGGCAACCAAGTCGAATTGCCCTAGAGCTGAATGGCATCTAACCATGCCACCCAAAGCGTGAAGAGCCTCTTTTTTGCCCCGGGTTTTTGCAGCTAGCCTAGTGTAAATTAGCATTGCAGCCTCGTATTGACCCATATTGAATTTGCATTCTGCTGCAAGCAAGGGGATGAGTAGTCTTTCTTCTTCGGAAAGTTGGGTGATTCCAAGTGGGGATTCTGCAAGTTGTTCTAGATCTTGATAGGTTTCAGCGGATTTTTGCAACCATTTTCTGTGTTCGGCCTGATAATGCATTTTGGTTTCATCTGTCGTTTTTTCTCCTAGGATGAAGTTTTGTTGCTCTTGATTGGCGAGTTGCCTGTAAGCTTCACCTAGTTGCAGTCTTGCCCTTATTGCCTGATTATTTTTGCCAAATCGTTCCAACGCCTCTTCATAACGCCTTACAACCATGCGGTAATTTTTTCGTTGGAAGAATATTGAGCCAATAGCGAATAAAGATTTTTCCTGGGCTTCGGTGTCGGGATCAAAACGAAGAAGTTGCAGATTTTGTTCCAAAGTCTCTTCTGCTTGATCCAGCTCGTTTTTCTCAATGTGAATTAATGCAAGTTGATATCGTGCGTTATAAGCATGAGGCCCTCGGTATTTTAATGATGTCAGATAAGAGATTTTTGCATCATCGATGTTGCCGGATTCTTTTTGCACATCACCCAGTTGATAAAGGGCGTTTCCCAATCGATTGTCTGTACCTGATGAATTTATAAATTTTAGAAGGCTTTCCTGGGCTTTGGGCAAATCTTTACCTTTTCGATATCTTGCTATTGCCCTCCACAACTCTTCAGAGGCTCTTGCGGGAGTTTCGGCCTGCATGGATGATTTTACATTTAAGTTTGCAGCATCCACAAACAGTTCCTTACCTGCCTGCTTTAATGCTTTTATCTTGGTGCTGTCTGTAATTTCTGATGATTCTTTGATTTTTAATTCGGCCCATGAGTTTAGTACATCTGCTCTAAAGCTAAGTGCGATGGAAATGGGAAACACTTTCTGGAGTGAATCGTTGATTTTTAGTGCCAATTCGAAATTTGAAAGCTGGACGGATTCTATCTGTGCTTTTTCAAATATGTTTTGAACTTGTTTTATGTTGAAATAATTGTTCTTCCAGTCTTCCTCGGATTTGCAACTTCTTACCAACATCTCCAAGGTATTGCCTAATTGTGGCAAATTTTTGTTTTCCAAATGAATTTGTGCAAGTTGATATGAAGCTGCGTAGCGTTCATCTGCCTGACTTTTTTCTTCGCATTCAACCCAGACTTTTTCAGCTTCTTTTATTAGATCGATTTTTTTCAAGCACACTCCCAGAAAATACAAAGGTTTTCCAGAGTCTATTAATACTTCCTTGGGGGAATCTAATACCTGTTTCCAGATATTAACTGCTTCCAGCCATAGGCTTTCTTCCATGTAACTGTTTGCCAGCAATTGTCTTGCTTTGATTTCCAAGCTGGGGTTCTTTCGCGAATTGATGTTTTGAAGTACTTTTCTTGCTTCATCTGGACGTTGTAACTTCAAAAGTAATTCCCCACCCAATATTTGGGCAGGAATTCTTTTTTCTTCAGAGAGGAGTGGTGTATTTCTGAATTCCTCATTTGCTTTGAGTGCTTTAATAAAATCCGGTTCAAACAATCTCATGTATCCAATGGATAGCAAATTTAGGCACTCTGGATTTCTATTTGGCTCAAGATTTTCTTTTTCCAGGCGTTCTATTGCTTCTTTAATATCCACTTTCAACAAAATACAAGCCTTCGCAGATAAGAAGTTATACTTGTGTTTATCTTCTTCTAACAGATTTTCTTGTTTGATACTTTTTAATGTTTTTAATGCTTCATCCCAGTCCATGACAACTTTTTCATTCTCTTCTTTTAGAAGCGATATCTCAGCAAAATAAATTTTGGCTTTGTTTTGTAATAATAAATTAGATGATTCTTTTTCTATGATTTCTCTGCAGGCGGATTGCGCTGCATTAAAATCTGATGCTTTAACTAGTGCGTTTACCTTTTCAAACACAATGCTATATTTATCAGTTGTTTTATTTTTAGATGTTGCCTTGTGGAAATTCGCCACCCCTAATGCAAGCAAGCTCAAAACAAATAAAGGTATTTGCCACGAGTTTCGCCATTTGTTTTGGCTCTTTCTGTTCGAATCAGTTTTATTCCAGTCACTAATACCCATAAAATTCGAATTATTACCAGTAATTTAATGATTATCAGTCTATAGGAGTTGGCTTTTTCACAATCAGGCTGTTTTCGTCAATACCAGCTTTGTGGTTACGTCCAAAAATTAAAATGATTATGATGGTTGATAGGTGATTTTTAATGTTTGATTTTAAAATAGGGGATATGTGATGAGTGGGAACCAAGGTGCTTCAATATTTGATTTGGATTCACCTCAATTAATCATTGATCTGGATATTCTGGATAAAAATCTTGGAACCATCACAAATGGGTTAAATGGGAAAAAACTTCGTGTTCATTTTAAATCTCTTAAATGTGGTGGCTTGGTCAAATACCTAATGGATAAAGGGTGCAACTCATTTCTTTGTGCCAAGCTTAATGAGGCTGAAGTTTTGGCAGATGTAGGTGTGAAAAATATCTTGATTGCAAATCAAATTGTTGGCGACCTTAAAATCGCCCGGGTGGATTCATTAAAAACAAAGGCTAATGTTAAAATTTGCATTGACTGCGAGGAGCATCTTTTGGCATTAACCAGGTTTGCACAAAAATTTAATACTTCGTTTGATGTATTGGCAGAAGTTGATATTGGAATGAACCGATGTGGCACGTTGCCAGGTAAACCTACTTTGGAACTCGTAAAAAAAATCGTAGTTTCAAAAAATATAAGATTTTCAGGCCTTCAGGGATATGATGGCCATCTTCAATTAATGTTGGATCGAACAGAAAAAACCAAGAAAGCTTTTGAAGGACTTGCATCCCTCGTTGATACCCGAAGGATGATTGAGAAAGAAGGTATCGCAGTTCCTCTGGTTACGACTGCGGGAACAGGTACTTGGGAGTTTGCAGTTCAGGCTGAGGGAATCGATGAAATACAACCGGGTTCCTTTTTGTTAATGGATTGTATTTATAATGAAGTTCGCCCCGAGTTTCATCCTTCGCTTACGGTGCTTTCCACAGTGATCAGCAGACGTCCTGGGCTTTATGTTCTTGATGCTGGTAGTAAAGCGATTTCAAAAGATTTTGGTATGCCCATGGTCAAAGGCAAACCCCAAGAAAAAATCTTCAAATTGGCAGAGGAGCATACTCGCGTGGAATGTGGGAATCCACTTCCTGAAATAGGGGATAAGCGGGAAGTTGTCACTGCCCATTGTTGTGCCACCATGAACCTGCACCGGAATGTTGTTGCGGCACGCAATGGAAAGGTTGTTGATATCTGGCCTATCGAAGCAAGTGGAAGGTATGATTAGTTTAAATGGCTTTAATGAAAAAGTCGTATCGGTTCGCCATTTAAAAATTCAAGGTTGTAAGGAATTGCATTTGTTTTGTTATGCAATCTTTATTATTTAATTGCAAATTGATTTCGGTAAATTAATATAAAGTCCTCCCTGCTTAATAAATCATTTGTTTGTTGATTTTTTTGATCTTACCTGACCATTAAGGACAACCCTGCCATGATTCGAAATCCCATGAATCAGTATGCACTAAAATTTGCGGGAAATTTGGTCGAGACTAATCTTCAAAAGCTGAAGTTTTTGATTACGGGGCATCAGAGGGATTTGTTTGTTATTGTCTTTTGGTTGTTATCCTTGTTTTTTTGTAACCAGAATCTTTTGGCGCAGGGCAACTTACTTAGGAATTCCGATTTTCAAGACGATTGGATTACTTACATCCCCGAATTGAAGAACCATCATTGGAATTACACCACAGAAGTATTTAACAGGAGGGATTATAATCCCGATGGGTGGAAAATCACCGGTTCTTGGGAATGGCGGGATGCTGACAAGCCACGTGGACAGCGCAAATTGATTTTAAATTCACCCTCGAAAGTAACTCAGGCAGTAAATTGGATTGCTATACACAACCCCAAGAAACTTGCTGGTTGGCCTGATGCAGGTGGTTATCCAAGTGTTTCCCCGCTCTACAGTTCCAAGCCATTGTCCCTTGTTCGGGATCTCGTTTTTTCAGCTAAGATTTCGGGTAAGGATGTACCAAAAGATGCGGTTTCACTTTTAGTTTCCTGGTCCAATGTTGCATCTAACGAACCAGCCACGCCCAAGAGTGCCATTGCAACGGTAAAAATCCCGGTTCCTGAAGGTACTTATTCTGAAAAAATCGTTCCAGTAAAACTTGATGCTGCGACATGGTTGGAAATTGCAATGAAAGATAAAACTTTTCCGACCATGGGGGCGCTTTTGCCCATGGGGGTTGTTTGTGAGATTGAATATGCTTCGGGGAAGGGTGGTTCAATTGAATTATTGGAAACATCACTTTTTGAACCAGGCCCCTCGTCTCCTAATTTATTTTCGAATGGTGATTTTGAATCAGACAATATGGGATATCCGCAAGGATGGTCCAAAGCCCAGCGCTATCGCTATTTCCCACCGGGAATATATTACATTTTCAACACATGGCATAATAGCAATTCAGATAATCGCGGGACAGTTGCTGTTGATCATCTTTCTCCCTTTTCTGGTAAGTCTTGTTTACAAATGAGTGTTCCAACTGGTGATGAAACTTGCGTTATCAGTGACCCAATTGTTTTAAATCAAAAAGAAATCCGCCCCATAGAGGTTTCAGCATGGATCAAGACTCACCAATTGTGCATGTTGCAACTTGATGCAGAAGATGAAAATGGGCAAAGGATTAATGGCTTTAATTACATTCATAAAAACCCTCTTTCTTTTGGGAATTCGGACTGGCGCCAGATTCGACAGGTTTTTTCCTCTGATAAACCCCTCAAATCCATTCGATTAAAACTTTGTGCTCGAGGGATGAACGGCTACACATTGGGAGGAACTGGTCATCAGCCTCAGCAAAATGCATTTGGCGTTGTATGGTGGGATGATGTTAAAGTTTTTGAGCCTGAAAGTTCTATTCAAGACCTTTCCGCAAGGGGTGTGGTTGTTAATGCTAAAAATGTAAATTCCATGACTCCCCATCTTGCGAATCTTGATCTGGGCGAGCAACTTTTAGGCGTAAATCATATAACGGCCCAAATCAAAAACCCCGGTGCAGATGCCGATTTCTATGTGCAAATGCAGTGGATGGATGGTTCTGAAGTTGCTCCCATTGTGAGTGGCCCCATAAAATCCGGGAATGGTAAGCCTTCCCCTGTTAGCCTCGCTTACACTCTTTCTGATGTAGGCAAAGCCTATAAGGAAAAACCATTTACCCTGACTCTTTTGGATGCCAAAAAAGCAGTTGTTACCTCATCAAATTATTCAGTCTCAACTTGGACTGTACCGATTGATTTAGAACTTGGTTCACTATATATGCAACCAAACCAGAAACAATTTGTCAGGGTGAATTTTGGCCTGACAAATGCGGAAATGGCAAGGATTAAAGAGCTTAAGCTTGATGTTGTTGAAAAGACATCATCCAAAGTCTTGAAAAGTTTCATTATTTCTGCGGATCCTGCTTCAATTGCAAAACAACGCACAAAGATCCCTGTGGGGGTTCTTGATGATCTCCGAAATATGTTGATTACTGATTTGGATGTTTCTTTTCTCCCCCTTCAGTCTTTTGATAATCCAATGCGCAATTGGTTCATTAGGGCAAGTACCATAAATTCAGAGGGTAAATCTTCTTGGGTTGTTGATTCCAGTGCTTTTTGCAGGCTTGCTCATGATGCTCCTCAACCCGCAATTGAATCTGTAAAAATAAATGAGTTCGGTGATTTTTTGATTAATGGTAAACCATGGATGCCCTGGGGCGTCGCATATGGTCATAACCCTGTTTATGATGGACCTGCAGAATCTGGTAAGTATTATGATTTGGCGAATTTAAAACCTTGGAACCTTTACGACAGGTATGGCGGCAACCTTAAATCCAGGGAGTTGTGGGATACTAATTGCGAGAGACACGTTGAAATCCCGAAGTTTTATACCCAGGTTCAACTTGAAGCATTATGGAAGCAGGGGCTTTACACATCCACTGCTTTCATGCCCCCTAAAGCAAAGCCTTGGCCTATGGAGCATTTGAAATATTTAAGCACTGCCCCCATGGTTGCTTCTGTTTCTCCAGGCCCAGAGGAGGCCTTTGCTTATTTTACTCCCATGACTCAAAAGCAACTTGATGAGGTAAAAGCTGATGTTGATTTGCTTAGGAGTGCAACTGGGAAACCCGTAATGGTTGGTCATGGTGGTTACTGGAATCGTTTGGAATTGGAACGTGCTACTTTTTTCGATGTTTTTGATCCTGAAACCGAACCTTGGTATCCCGCTCCTGTTCATACCGATTTAAAACCGCTAATCGAAGGCCAGAAAAAAACCATTTGGCTTCGCCCGCAAATGTATGAAAGTGTTCCTTATGAACGCTGGAGGTACCATGTTTATGTTGAATTGATGCGGGGTGCAAGAGGTTGGCAGGTTGCCCACGGCCCATCTGATCCTTCCGTTTTTAGGGGATTGCAGGCGGAACTTCGACATTTGCAGCCCCTGATTTATTCCCATGAAAAAACTCCTGCGGTTTCCATTTCTCCTCCTCTTGAAAACATGGTTCGTAAGGCAGGAAACAAAACAATTTTGATTGCTGCATCCACCCATGGGCTGACTTTTGGAAATTATCGGCATTCTTTAGAAAAATCTCCCGCTGGTAAATCTCGTGTAACTGCTGATCCCCATATTTTTCGAGATGAATCTGATGGTTATCATGCACCAGGTGGGGAACCAGCTTCTCTTTCATGGGTGCCTCACGGGGTTCAATATCTTGTTGATCCTCGAAAATACGCAAAGGGTAGCAAACTTGTTACTTGGGTTAAATTAGATGCAAAAGCCCCCCCTAAAAATCTAATGGCTTTTGTTAAAGCTGATGGTCGATGGACTTATGCTGCTTCCTTTGGCGAAGTTGATCTTGCTTCGTTGAGAAATAACAATGAAAAAGCTTTTTGGTTTTTAAGGACTTTTTATCGCCATGCTCGGGGTTTCCTTGGCTGGGGGGACAAGGTAGAACCTTATGCCAAGGAGTTTTTGCCCGCATCAGCCGCAACCATTGGTAACCTCCCTCCCGTTGGTGATTGGGTGAAGCTTGAAATCCCATTGGAGAAAATCAGTGCGGTAGACAAATTGGTTGATGGTGTAGCGTTTGCCCATGATGGTGGAAGAGTTTGGTGGGCGAACACTGTGATCGTTGGCCCAGATGGTAAAGAATCCTTGGTATTTGGAGATCATGAGGATCGTCCCGACCCTGATAGTCTGATTAAAACCAAGCTTTCGGTGGAGGGTCTTAAAAAAGGGACAGTAATAAAAGTGCTGTTTGAGAATCGCACAATTGTTGCTGATGATGGGTTTTTTATTGATGATTTTTCGGGTGTTGATTTATACCAGAGATATGGAGGTGAAAGATTGGGATATGGAAGTGCGCCTGTAGCTTTGCATGTTTATCAAATCGGGGAATAATGCTTGCTTATCAAGCTTTGTTGCCATTTTTGATAAATGTTGTTTTGGTGAAATATTGATTTCTTGATTTTATTTATGGCCATAGGGATATATTTTTATTCGGTTTACTTTATTATTGATAAATTGTTTTGGTTAATTTACGCTATATTTACATGCCTTTAATAGACGTTCTCTATCAACAAGGAGAATTTTATGTTCCGTAACAAATCCCGCCATGGGTTTACACTTATTGAGCTTCTTGTTGTAATTGCCATAATTGCAATTTTGATTGGCTTGCTATTGCCCGCAGTGCAGAAAGTTCGCGAGGCTGCTGCCCGGATGAAATGCCAGAATAATTTTAAGCAAATAGGCTTGGCTATGCATGGTTATCATACTGCGAATTCATCATTTCCTGCCGGTGCTACCGGAACTTGGACTTATGGTTGGGCTGCCATTATCATGCCATATGTAGAACAATCCAATGCCTTTAATTTATTGGACCCAAAAGCCGCAACTTATGTTCCTAACCCGCAATCTTTGCAAAATAGAGATTTATTTAATAATATGGTTGTTCCTATTTATGTATGCCCTTCAAGCCCTATGCCTTCTATGGCTACTCCAGAAGATGCGGCAACTACTGTCCAAATATTAGTTGGAAATTATGTTGGAATTATGGGCGCTTCAACGAGTTCTACGGTTTTTACAGACCCTACTGGGGCTAATCGAGTTGCAAATATGGCTGCTACAAATCCAGCAGATTGCAATAAAGGCGGGTATGCTGCCTCTAATGGGGTGGTTTTTCCTGGTAGTAAAATTCGTATATCAGATATTACTGATGGAACTTCAAATACAATCATGGTTGCAGAACAGGGCGATTGGGGTTCTAGCCCCGGCGTTGGTGCATGCGCAGCATCAAATCAACTTGATATTAGAATGGCAAAGAGAGCAGGTATTTGGACAGGTGCCTCGACTAATGTTCCGCCTGTTTTTGGAACTGGCGCAACTGAATCTGCTTCCTTAATTACCGTGCGTTGGCCTGTGGGTACAAAAAAACGAGTTTCTTATGACGATGGCATTGCCCGTTATGGTTGGAATACACCTATACAATCCGCTCACTCCGGCGGTGGTGCGGGAGTTTTGCGATGTGATGGTAGTGTTACTTACCTTACTAATAACATGGCTTATGATGTGCTTAAATGGTTAAGTATTCGTGATGATGGCCAGGTAATTGCTGATTATTAAAACTTGCATGTCATTGCGAAGTTAGATTTTTTCAATCACATGCTAATGCAAATCTTCCCCAAATGGTTGCCTTTTGCCATGTATTCAAATGCCTTATGAGCGTCTTCGAATTTAAACACACAGTCAATCAACGGCTTTATTTTCTTTTCTTCAATCATCTTGTTCATTTTGTTGAACATTGCAATCGACCCAACAAAAATCCCTTGCAACCTAATGGATTTCATGATGATCGGAAGTGGGTTAAATTCTGTCCCTGATCCGCCCAACACCCCTATGAGACTAATTTCACCTCCAACCCTGGTAGCTCTTATTGTTTGTGGTAATGTGCTTGCGCCGCCAAGTTCAATTGCGTGATCCACTTCGCCAAAAGCAGATTTACGAATTGTATCACCCCATTTTGGATTGTTTTTTGATTCAATCCCTTCATCCAGTCCCAGTTCTTTTAGTTTGTTTAGGTGGTGCATGCTTCTTGAAATTGCAATAACTTTATAACCTGCAGATTTTGCAAATTGGAGAGCAAAAATTGAGACTCCGCCACCCCCAATCGTAAGGATTTTTTTTTCAGGCAAGTTGGTTGTTGTTTCAAATAATGCGTTCCAAGCAGTTAAAGCTGCGCAAGGTAAAGTTGCAGCTTCTTCGTTTGTTAAGAATGTAGGAACACTTACTATTTCTGAAGGTGCACAAGTCACCAACTCTGCCAGTAGTCCTTGTTTTGTTCCTCCTAACGAGGATTTTGTTTTTGAGGCCGTTATTAAACTTTCTTTCCAATCCGGAAAAAAAGAAAGAGCGATTCGCTGGCCGATTTTAAAACCATTTAATTCTGTGTTTGTTTCAACAATTTCGCCAACACCATCAGATACTGGAACAAGTGGAGAAGGTAGTCCCGACCCGTATTGTCCACTAGCGACCAGCAAATCACGATAATTTAACGACCATGAAAGCATTTTGATCAGAATTTTCCCAGGTTCAATTACTGGCGCCAAACATTCTGACAGGTTCATGCTTTCTATGCCAGAACCTGGGTTTAATTTGTATGCTTTCATAATCTATCTAACTCTTTTTTGCTAAAACTGAATTTCAAATAGATGGTAGCCCCAAGGTGGCATGTCTAAATAAAGTCCTTCGCCGGTTAATTTGTTGCCATCCCGTTCGTAGTTGTTTGGCCCCAATTGATCTTTTAACATGATGGTTTTATTGTTTAACTCTGGCAAGGGTAGGGGCAGAAAGCATTGTGCCTGCAACGGGCCATAATTAACAATGGCAAGGTTGGCTTTATCATTTCTTCCGACCCTGAGTGCGCACACAAATTGCTTGAATGAGCAATCGTTCTCGTAAGGTTGTCTTGCATGTAGAATCTGGTAGGAACTTGTTTTGATATCAGGTTTTTTAAGGATTTGGAGAAGTTGGGAATAAAAAGTCACCAGATAAGTTGATGACTCTTCTTTGGGGCGCCGGTTTAAATGTACGGAAGCATGTTTTTTCCAACCTTCAAATTGGCCTTCGTGAAAAAATAATAGTCCGGGTGCAAAGAAGGTGATCAAAGCAGCGGCATATTGTTTTTCCGTAAAGAAAACTTCAGCCGCTCGTTTTTCATCATGGTTTTCAAGAAATCGGACCATTTTTCTGGTGTATTCCCAGTCCGCATGTAAATGGGAATTTACTGCTTCTGCGTTTTCATGGGCCAATCTATCATACAACCGTTTGTCATAGGTGTAATCGAACCCTTGTTGTTGAAGTTCCCACTCCAAATCCCAATATGCCTCTGCAATAAATTTAAAATCAGGAATTGCAGATTTAATTTCTTTGATTGCAATGGGCCAGAAATCTTTTTCTGCGAAGTGGCGATTTCCCATGGAAGTTTGGTTTGTCCAGGTCTTTTTAAAAACATGGGAAAGAACCAGCATTGCCATATCACAACGAAGGGCATCACATTGCGAGGCGATTTTTTTTAATACCGTGGTCATTTCAGTTTGAAATTTTGAATTGAAGTAGTTGAGTTGCAAGGTGTCGGGCCAGCCTGAAAAGTATGGATCTCTGCCGTATGCAAATATCTGATCACTAGCTTTTAGTTTTATTTTAATGTAGTTTTCAGGTTGGGACTGTAGGTCTGCCTCCGTGCCGTGTATGTAAAAGTCAGGATTGGTTTCGACCCAGGGACTATCAATTGCTGTATGGTTGGGCACAAAATCCAAGCATAGTTTTAGGTTAAATGCATTCATTCGCTTGCGTAATCTTGCAAGCGAATCATCCCCGCCCAAAATTGAATCAACTTCATATGACTGTACAGCAAAGGGAGATCCTGTGATATCATTCGGGGTTAAATCCGGAAGACAATTAACAAAACTTTGCTGCCAAGCTTGGGTTGACCTTGAAACATTTTTTCCAACTGTCCCAATCTGCCATACACCCAGAAACCAAACGAAATCAAATCCCTTGTTTGCAAGATCAAGCAGTAATGAATCGGGTACATCGTCTAAAGAAGCTTGTTTGTTTAGCTTTTTGCCCAGTTCATTTAAATAAGCCCTTGTGTTGATTTCAAATAAGCTGGGCCTCATTATTTCAATTGGCATTTAAGAATACCGCTCCTGTTGAAGAAGGTTTTTGCGGTAAGCAAGAATAAGTTTTTTTAGCGTTTTAATTCTGATGCGAATGCTCTCGCCACTCTCTGTTTGAGCTACTTTGCGAATCGGATTCCAGTGCCTAACTTCAGAAATGGATGGGATGATGTCAACGCCATCCCGAACTGCTGCTTCTACCGATTCGAAATGATAATGTTTTGCGAGGAAAGTACCTTCGGGTTCAAGGATAAGGGTATAGCCGTGATCGCCGTAAACCCGGGAAAAGGCCCCGTCAATGGTGATTGCTTTACCGCTTTTCTTGATTGGTGATTCACCCTTGTCAATTTTAACGGGGATGTGGCCGTTTACGATTAGCCCGGGAACGGGGTCGACCCCGAATTCCATCATGACCTTATCGCAGAAATCGGTTTCGTGAATGAGTGCGAAAAAGGCATTTTTTTCTTCGGCATGCGTTTCGTGTTCTTCAACAAGATCAATTTCAAATGTAGCAATTCGTTCTTTCCCGAAAAGGGGGGAACGTGGGCCGCACCATAAATACCACATCATATCGCGATCATATTCCGTGGGGCTTTCAATTGCCCGTGAGAAAAGGTCGTTAAGAACATCGTAAAGCTCTTTACCTTTTCTTGGTATACCGTCAACAATCAGGGATTGAAACTCTCCATTTGCATCAACAGGTACGCAACCATGGATTATTAGGTGATTGTCGCGAATGAGATACATGGAACCTCTGTCTCGCAGGTAGCGCATGTGGTTGAAAAGCTTATTGCTTGAAAGAAACGAAGTCTTAAGTTTTTCAAGGCAGATTTGTTCTTCTTCAGTAAGAGTATAAGGATCATTGGGGTTGATTGTGGGAAATGAAGTATCTTTGAGATGGCAAATTTTTCCATCAATCATGATTGTTTTGTCATTGGTATTGATTGTGTGAAGAAGTCTGCGATGGGCAAGATTCCACTCGGGCCTTCTGGCCAGCATCTGCCCTTCGAGTTTAAATTGAATGATTGCAATGGCTTTTTGCATTCTTGCAAGCATAACAGGCTCGCGCAACCCTTCAGCTTTTGGTTTGAAGCATACAGCAGGGTCGTCTTTGTAGACATGGCGAACCAGGTATTCAATTGGTTGCAGGGGAATACCATATCCTTCCTCAAGCTGAAGAATATTCCTGTAGCGTAGGGAAATACGGACAACATGCGCAATTAAGGCTTCATTACCAATACATGCGCCCAGCCATGCTGCATCATGATTTCCCCATGTGAATGCTACATTGGGCTGAACCATCATGTAATCAACCACCTTGTCGCCTCGCTGGCCCCTATCCCAGCAATCGCCTGCGATAATCAATTCATCGATCGCCAGATTGCGAACCGCTCGAACTGTAAGATGAACTAATTCGGATCCTTTGCCATTTTCGAGGATGGTGTCGATAAGTGCGGAGTAATATTCATTACCACGATCTGCGGAAGGTTCATGGAGAAGTTCGATAAATAAGTCGCGATAATCAAGTGGAGATATTTTGTAAATTTTTTCCAGCCCATAACGTTTTGAGAGAACGCGCAGGATGGAGAATAGATGCTTTAGATTTTTGTGGCAGAATTCCCTTTCATTTGCGTGGTTTTCCAGTCTTGGTTTAATTGCATCAAGCATTTCCCTTGGATAAAAAATGAGAGTAAGGAATTCCCTTAATTCCATGGGTGGCATGATATTCCCAAACAGCCCCTCAACTAATGGGCGAAGTTTTCCTGAAGCATTGTTGATCACATGTCTAAGTTTTGTATATTCCCCATGGATATCGCTGATAATGTGGATTGTGCCCTTGGGCAGGGTTAGTAGCGCTTCAAGTCTGGCAACTTCAGCCAATGCTGAATCAATGTTAGGGAATAGGGCCTTCCACGGAGTCAAAGCGGTTATTTCTTCCGGACTTAGTTTGGTGTCAAGAGCCATTTAATACATCCTTGATTTGCTGAAATTTTTGCTTACTCATTATGATTAACAAGTATTCGTTTGATAATCAATCAGGGCTTATTAATTAATCAAATTATTGTTAAAATAAAAGTGTATTTTTATGGTCCAATTGTTAGGCTCATTTTATTTCAACATGATGATTAAAAGAAAGGTTTTATTAACATGAAAGTTTTAGTTATTGATGTGGGTGGGACCAATATAAAAATAAAAGTATCAAATAAAGATGAAGTGCGAAAATTTCCCTCCGGTCCGGATCTTACTGCGAAACAAATGGTTGCTGATGTTTTGGAAAACTCCCAAGATTGGACCTTTGATTGTGTGACCATTGGTTTTCCCGGACCAGTTGTTAATGGGAAAATCAAAAATGAACCTGTTAACCTTGGCTCAGGTTGGGTTAATATCGACTTCGAAAAAGCTTTTGGGAAACCTGTGCGAATTATCAATGATGCAGCCATGCAGGCATTGGGCTGTTATGAGGGTGGTAGAATGTTGTTTTTGGGCCTTGGCACCGGCTTGGGAACAACCTTGATTGTCGATGGCGTGGTGGCAGCTCTTGAGGCCGGGCACCTTCCTTTTAAGAAAAACAAAAGTTTTGAGTATTATGTTGGTGCAAAAGCTTTAAATCGGTCCAGTCGAAAGCATTGGCAGGATAACGTTTTTGAAGTAATTAAATTGCTAAAGGATGCAATGGTTGCTGACTATGTGATTCTAGGTGGTGGAAACGTTAAAAAACTAGATTCTCTGCCCCATGGTGTCAAAAAGGGTGACAATAGCTATGCATTTTTAGGGGGAGTTCGTTTTTGGGATAACAAAGCAACCACAAAACCAAAAAATAAAAAATAGCATATCTAAATCCTTTTTATTTTATGGCAAAGCTTGTGTGTATTTTCTTTAATAAGTTAGAGTTAGATTCTTTATGTTTTTAGAAGTTTTTATTGATTGCATCAAGGGCGCTTAAATGTCAGATAATTATATTTTTACAATTGAAAACCTTATCAAGGCCTATGGGAAAAAAGAGGTTCTCAAAAACATTTGGCTTTCTTTTTATCCCGGGGCTAAAATTGGGGTCATTGGCTCAAATGGCGCTGGTAAAAGCTCTCTTCTTAGAATTATGGCCCTTAAGGATAAGGATTTTATTGGCTCCGTCCGTGCCGCACCTAACGTTACTATCGGGCATGTTCCCCAGGAACCACGTCTTAATGAATCCAAGGATGTTCTTGGAAATTTGGAAGAAGCAGTCGAACCCATACGACAATTGTTGATCCGAAGTGAAGAATTAGGTATGAAATTTGGTGAGGATCTTTCTCCAGAAGAAATGGAAAAAGTTCAGGCCCAGTTCGATCGCATCCAAGATGCCATCAATGCTGCAGATGCATGGGATCTTGATCGTAAATTAGAAATGGCAATGGATGCAATGCGTCTGCCTCCTCCTGATGCTAAAATTTCACAATTGAGCGGTGGAGAAAAACGAAGAGTTGCATTGTGTAAGACATTACTTGAAAATCCGGATATTCTCTTGCTTGATGAGCCTACTAATCATCTTGATGCTGAAGCTGTAGCTTGGCTTGAAAAAACACTTAAGAATTATCCTGGAACAGTGGTTTCAGTAACCCATGACCGCTACTTTTTAGATAATGTTGCCCAATGGATTTTGGAATTGGATCGTGGTCAGGGTATTCCTTGGAAAGGGAACTATTCTTCCTGGTTGGAACAGAAAGAAGCGAGATTGGCTAGGGAAGAAAAACAAGAGACAGCAAGAAAGAAAGCTCTTGCACGTGAACTCGAGTGGGCAAGAATGGCCCCGAAGGCTCGAATTGCCAAAAACAAGGCCCGCCTTAATGCTTATGAAAAACTTGCCAGCCAGGAGTATGAAGAACGTGAAGACGAACTTGTAATGCAGATTCCCCCAGGGCCACACCTTGGTGACCTTGTAGTTCGGGCTGAAGGGGTTCGGAAAAGTTTTGGCGACAGGATTTTGGTTGAAGATCTTAATTTCAATCTTCCCAAGGGTGGAATTGTTGGGATAATCGGGCCAAATGGTGCGGGTAAAACCACACTATTCCGCATGATCGTTGGAGAAGAAAAGCCTGACTCGGGCACTCTCCGCGTAGGGGAAACCGTAGTCCCCGCCTATGTTCAGCAAGGTCGCGATACTTTGATGGACACAAATACGGTGTTCGAAGAAATTACAGGCGGTACCGATTACATTATGCTTGGTAAAATCAAGGTTGCCTCGCGTGGTTATGTTTCTCGTTTTAATTTTAAAGGTCAAGACCAGCAAAGGCGAGTTGGAGAATTATCAGGCGGAGAGCGTAACAGGGTTCATCTTGCAAAACTTTTGCGTAGCGGCGGCAACCTTTTACTTCTTGACGAGCCTACCAATGACCTAGATGTTGATACGCTTCGAGCACTTGAAGAGGCCTTGCTGAATTTTGGTGGATGTGCTGTTGTTATCAGCCATGATCGTTGGTTTTTAGATAGAATTGCAACGCACATTCTTGCTTTTGAAGGTGATTCAAAGGTTGTTTGGTGTGAAGGTAATTATCAAAATTATGAAACACAAAGGCGTCAACGCATGGGCGAAGATGCTGACAAACCCAAGCGCTTTAAGTATCGGAAGCTTTAAAGTCCATTCTTTAAAAGTGTTTTAGTGAAGTTATAATTATTCAAGAGTCGGACCATTTTTAGGACTGCGGGAAGTGGTTTGGAATTGTTGGTCTTTTGTTTCTTTTTGATTTTTTCGGACTATTTTTTCCGAGTTTAAATCTTGGATTCCTTCTTCTTTTTTTGGGTCATTTGTCCGGAATCCAATAGCCATGATTATTATCATTAATAAACCAGCAGCAAGCCCAAGTTTGGTTTCTTTGCACATGATTGGTAATCTATGATAAGTGAAATTAAACGCATTCAATTATGCTTCATAAACCAAAACTAAAAGGACGGAACTTTAGAAGTTTTTAGTTGTTGTCGGGGCGCTTAAGTTTAATAGGTGTTAAAGAGTGCTTAATCGTTAATCCAGTAATTTTTTGACATTCGCAATATATGTTAATTTGCAAATGAATTTCCGATACATATCAAACTTTTTCGGGTTCGAATAAATAAATGATCATTAGATACCGCTGGTGATGCTATCACTCCTTCTCCAAGGCTGTTTTTTGCTACTAACGTAAATGTTTTTGATGCCTCCACAATGGTGCACACTCCCTCCAAATTGGTGAAGTAAATCTTTCCATTGCAGGCTAATGGGCTGGATTTAAAATCGCCGCCAAGTCTTTCATTCCAATAGCATGAACCATTGTTGGCATCTAAACATTGGGCAAATCCATTGTCACTGACAATAAAAATAAGGCCATCTGTGCCAACTGGGCAGCATGAATCTGGAGTGTTTTTTGTGTATTCCCAAGTTGTTTTGTTGCTGGTTGGTAGTCCGGAAGATTTATCAAGATTGATTGCAACCAATGGGCCCCGCATTCCTTGCGTTGTAAAAACTTGATTTTGTAAAATAGTTGGTCCTGTAATGGTTCTGCCTCCGTTAAGGCCCTCTTTTTTCCATAGTTGTTTGCCATTATTGGGGTTGTAAGCATCTAATTGATTTCCCCCCATGATAATAATTTGAACTTGATTTTCAGCTTTGTGATAAATCGGAGTTGTATAGGAATCGCATGATTCTGCTTTTGCAATGGTCTTGCGGGGTGTTTTCCAAACTTCCTTGCCTGATACGATGTCGTAGGCTATTAAAAAACTTTGCGCTTTTTCGCCTTCGAGATCTTCAAGTGAATCTTGCATGACGGTGCAGATAACTAAATTCTCATGAATTATCGGGCTGTTAGCATAACCCCACCAAATCGTAAAAACCCCCTGGTCTTTTTGCAGGTTCTTTTTCCAGAGGACGACTCCATCAAAATTTGAACAAGCTAAATCTCCGTTGCCAAAAAGAAAAATCACATTTTTTCCATTCGTAACCGGGGATGGACTAGCAAGGTTATGGAGTTTGTGAAATTTTTGTCTTCTACGTTGATCTCCGGGTTTACCACGCAATGGATCTCGGATTGTTTCACCGGTGCTTAATTCTTTTGACCACAAATTTTTCCCTGTTTTAAAGTCGAATTTTAACGCCAATAGTTTTTCGCCATCTTGTGCAGTTAGGAAAACAGAATCACCCCAAATGCATGGGGAACTCGCCCCATCTCCAACAATGGGTGTTTTCCAAGCTATATTTTCTTTATCAGACCATTTGGTAGGAAGTGATTTTGAAGAGGAAACAGAGTTTCCGTTTGGCCCGCGCCAGGAAGGCCAGTTGGTATCAGAAAAAACAAACCCATCTGTTATGACAGAGGCCAAAAAAAGAATCATTACATTAATGAATTTTAAGTTATGCATGGTAATCCTCAGTAATAATGGACACTAAAGAATAAGTAAAAACTTACAAATAAGAAATAAAAAAGATTTGATTAAAAAGATTTGGTAAGGGTGAGTGAGGGGAATCGAACCCCCGACCTTCAGTGCCACAAACTGACGCTCTAACCAACTGAGCTACACCCACCGTGTATGGTAATCATAATTCCTTCTGTAACAAAGGCAAGGTAATGTGCAGAAACTCTGTCAAATTCCAGAAAAATTACCAAAAAAACAAGAAAGAAAGGATTAAATATAGGGGCAAAAACAGAATAAAGGCAAAAAAGGCATACATAAAGAAGCTGGGCATCTTAATTTGATTTTTTTCAGCCATGGCTTTAATAAGGAAATTAGGTCCATTCCCAATGTAAGTGTTTGCGCCCATAAAAACAGCCCCACAACAAATCGCACTTAAAATAATAGGTTTTGAAAAAGAAAGGGAGGCTATACTTTCATTGCCTGAAGCGAGTGTTGTAAAAGCAAGAAAAGTTGGAGCATTGTCGAGGACTGAGGATAGGCTGCCCGTTAGCCAGAAATATTGCCAAGCATGCTCAAGCGTAAATTTGGAACTTTGTTGTCTTAGTACTTCCAGGGCTGGAATCATGGTAATAAAAATGGCAATAAACAAAATGGCGACTTCTCGTAAAGGCAGCCAAGAAAATTCGTTAGTCCGTCTTATTAAACTTGGAGTTGTAGCAAACGCCAATGCAGCCACAATCACCTGTGCAAGTGCTGCAGGAATAATAGGTAATGTGAAATTTTTAATTGGAAGATAAGCCCCAAGAGATATTCCCAAAGGTTCCCCGATGGAGGGGGATTGAAGTAATACAATTATGAGTAATATTCCAAGAAATAAAAAATTACGTTTTCCAAAAAAATGAAATACATCATCAGTGATTTGGTTGGTATTCAAGCCAGCGGATTCCATTCGCAAGTAATAAACATCGATAAGTAGAAAAGAAGATAAAAGGTAAGTGTTCGCAACCAACCATTGTGGCCATAGGGAGATGGTCCAAAAGAAATCTATGCCATTAAGAAAACCCAAAAATAATGGTGGATCACCCAAAGGTGTTAAAAGTCCCCCCATGTTTCCAACGATGAAAATAAAAAATAAAACTAGATGAACCTTGTGTTTTCTGTTTCGATTGGCATGGATATAAGGTTTAAACAAAAGGATGCTTGCGCCTGTTGTACCAAGAAAATTTGCAAGTAATGCGCCAAAAGCAAGCAATGTCGAGTTGAATAAAGGTGTTGATTTTCGCTTGAATTTTAAAACGATGCCGCTTGAAACAACATATAGAGAGCCGATTAAACTAATAAAGCAAATGTAGTCTATCAAGCTATGATAAAAAGCATAAAGGCTTTTAAAATCTGTTGCAGTTCTGATGGACCAAAGATAAATAATGACAGGCAGGGACAAAAGGAAAAGAGCAAAAGCTTTGTTTTTGTCGGACTCCCAGAAATGGTGGAAACAAATGGGGCCTACTGCGATTAAAAGCAACACACAGGCAAAAGGAATTGCGGTAAACCAGGAAATCTGGATATCACCAGCCCAAGCTGTTGCAAATAAAATCATCCTAGGATTAAAAACCATATTAAAACCCATGCTAATTGTTTGATTCTTTTTTCCAGGAAGATGCATTTTGAAACAGATGCAAGCTGTCTGTGAAATTTAGCTGCAATTCCTTATTCCAAGCCCAATACCGATCCAATTGCCATAGGGGGATTAAAGGGAGTTCCTGCTCGAAAAGAGAAATCATAATTTTTTTTGAGGCAAGCATTTCAGGAATGGTTGATGCAAGCATGGTTGTTTTTGCAATATCTAGCAGTGATTTTAATTTTTGATTTTGCAATGATTCTTCATTGTGTGGCGGTAAATATTTAAAAAGCAAGGGGTATAAAGAGCAATTGTCGTCTGAAAAATCATGCCAAGCATAAGCGAGCTCGTAGTCCTGATCTTCGACAATTTTTTTGAAGTATACATTTGGGTCGATTGGTTCGGGAGAAATTTCAATTTTAAGAGTGGATTTAATTTGTGAAGCCAACAAGTTAATTGCTTGAGTGATTTTTGCGTCCCCTGCAGGAAATTTTAGGGTAATGGGAGATATTGCCTGTCTTGGAAAGTTTTCTGTCGCTTGATTTTGAAGAATCTTGGCCAGATCTTGCGACCAAGAAGCATTGGTATTTTCAGATCCATTTGTAAAAGAATAATCTTTGGGGAAAATTGATTCCAAAGCATTGTGAGCAGATCCTTTTTCAGAACCGATCCAAACTTCACTGAGAATTTTAGATCTTAGAACCGAGTGCGCAATAGCTTTGCGAATTTCAGGTGATTTTAAAAGACCCTTTTTGGTGTTTGCTGCAATAAAATAAACTCGTTTGTTGGGTAGAGAAGGCCCAGTTTGGGCAAATGTTATAGGTGAATTATTGTTGAGCTTTCTTATTTTGTTAATATCTTGAAAACTCAGGTCAACTGCGAGATCAATTTTTCCTGCGATGAGTTCCTCGACCGGATCATTTGTTTTGTAGAACCTTATTTCTTGAATAATCGGTTTACCAATATTTTCTTTTCTGAAAGAATAAAAAGGCTGGGCTTTGAAAACGATGTTCTCCCTGCCGAGTTCTATGTTTTTGTTTGAAAATCTGTAGGGACCGCTACCATTTTTTGTGTTGTTTTCCTGTGTGATTTTAAAATCAAAAAATGAAGAAGGGTCAAGAATTCCACTTTTAAACTTCACTTCAAAATTATTGGTGTTGTTGTTGCTCCAATTGATCAATATTTTCTCGTCTGAGTGCAACCAGGAAAGGTTTTTATTATTCTTTAAACTCGCTTGAATTTCTGGAGTAGTAACTGGTTTTCCATCAGACCAGAAACTGAGTGGGGTGAGGTTAAAAGTTGCCCCATTACGCGAGGGGGTCAATTTGGAGGAGGCAAGCAAATGCATTGTGCGCGAATTCCCATCAACTCCAGTTTCTTTTCTAAAGAGGCTTTCATAAATTAAATCAGAAGCATGAATTTCTGGGTCACTATATGTATCCTCAATGTTAAATTCAGGAAGTTTTGGTAAACCAACTCTTAATGTTTCTTTTTTTGGGCTTATTTTTTCAAGTAATTGTCTGGCTTTTATGTTGTCAGGTTGCAATTCTAATGCTCTTAGTAAAAATTCTTTTGTCTTATCGAGTTGTGTTTTTTCATGAGAAATTTCCGCCTGCTTATAGAACATATCTGCTTTTTTTCTTAATAGATTAAGCAGTGGCCTGTCGCTTTCGATTGGATAAATTTTTGATTCAAGGAGTAGGAATACAGAAAGTAAATCTTTTGTTTTTGAAGTTATAATGCCTGATTGGTTTGAACCGTCGATTACCTCCACCAGATAGCTTGAAATCTTTTGCAAAGTTTCTTTGTCGGGAGAACCTGAAGATAGTTTTGAAATTTCAAAAAGCGCCAGATCCCAGTCTTTTTTTTCAGTCAAAGCCTGTATCTTGCTGATTCTAATTGAAAGAAGTTTGTTGGAAAGGATTTTACGCATTGTTCCCCATCCTTCCCCAGATCTTTTTTCTGTTGCAATTGCAGAGTCATGCAAACGAAGTCCTTTTTCCAGCACTTCTTCTGCGAGTAATAAACGATCAAAAAAAACAATGCTTGAACTGTATTCAGTGGTCTCTAACGATGTGCGCCCATCAATAAATTTTTGGACTGTTTCAACAAGTGTTTCTTCAAAAAATTTCACATCTTTAATTGATGTTGGCCCAGTGGTAACTAACTCTTTAAAATAAAAATCTTTGTCCAAGACTCGTAATCTTAGGATTACATCGTCAGGCGCTGGTGTTTTGAAAAATTTGCTTATCAGTTCGACCTTGTATGTTGCTATTGGCCTGAAAGGGTGGGTGACTGTTATGATATCGAATGGTTTTTCGGGTATTCGTAAAAAAGCAAGCGCAATAGGGGATGAAGCAATAATGCTTTTTTTGTTTTTATCATCAAGATTGTTAAATGTTTTCCAGTAATCTTTATTGATGGCAATATTGTTTGTCTCCTCTACTTCTTTTACGTTTTTTTTTTCCTGTGATAAAATTGTGTGAGAGAAAAAGAAGATTAAAAGCAATGGCATCATAAGCGCCAAAAATCGGTGATAGGACGTTAACTTATTCTTAATCTTTGTTATGGGCATCATTTTGTCGTAAAAAATTATTCGCCATTTCATTGCCTGATCTATTATTTGAGTTATTATAGTGTAAAATCCAGAATATATATAATATTTGGTTGTATATTTTCATGAGGTTTCTAATGTCTAAAAAGACAGCAAAAACTACTGTTGTTGCTTTTAAAGTGGAACAAGAACTCGCTGACCTTCTTAATAGTTTACCGAATAAAAGTGCTTTTATTCGTAAAGCGATAGCTGCCCAATTAGGTGTATCTTGCCCTTTATGTAAAGGTGCGGGGGTGGTTACTAGAGCAGTCAATGACCACTTTGTTCCATTAATTGAGGAATTCAAACACCAATCTTGTGTAAGTTGTGGTAACAAGATTGAAGTTCCGGTTGAAGCTGAAGATATGGACAAAGAAAGTCGTTCCCGGTTGGAACAATTTCTACTAGGCGGTCCATTGTATTGCAATTCTTGTTATGAGGTTGCCCCAAGTTGTGATGATTGTGGATGGCATATTGATAAAGAACATGAGAAGCAGCACCATCTTAAAAGCCACTGTGGCGATGATTGTGAAATTTCCCATGATCTACCCAAACAGTAAATATTTGGTTGGGAACTTTTAGTGACCTTCTTTTACCATGTTGCGAGACCAAGCAGGGATTTCAACTACTAAATCCTGAGTTCCATTAGGAACGCATTGACATCCTAATCGAGATTCAGTTGTCAAGCCCCTGGCTTCGTCTAGCATGTCTTGTTCATCATCAGTTGATTCATTGCAACTTTTTAAACCTTCTTTAACAATAATATGGCAAGTTGAGCAGGCGCATACGCCTCCACATGCATGATCTATTTCCACTCCAGCAGCATAGGCTATATCTAAAATGCTGCCAGGTAGTCCGGTTCTGTTGAATGGGATTTTTGCAGGATCCACCTCGAAAGTTTTATTATCTGGCAGAAAAGTTATTTTGAATTTGTTCTTTGGTTTTTCAAATTTCGCCTGTTCGATATATGGATTTACACCAGCCATGAAATCTCCCTAAGTTATAAGCATGCGTTTCTAATAGTTATGTTAGGGGCTTAGATGATACTTAGCAATTGTTTATGCACAACGACGCAGTTCAGGGGTGGGATTTTCAAATGATTTGGGTTTGTTTACAAGCCATTTTTTAAGTTCGCCACGGGATGTTTTTCTGTTTTTTTGGATGGTAATCCGTGTATTTATAAATGAGGGAAGGTTGAAAAATAACGAGAAAAGGACATTGAAATAAGTCTTGGCTATTTTTAATTTTTCTTTTTGTTTAATCCCTAAAATTAGCCCTTGTATGATTCTTACACATGATTTTACTGTGACAATGGAGAAACATTTGAATGCCATTCCAATGGGCGCATTCTTGATGCTAACCAAAACCCTATTTCTCTCTACATGAAATGTGAAAAAATCTGACCACTCGCCTGAACTCCCACAATGTATATGGTAAACCACTGTTTCAGGTGTGTAAACGCAACGCCAGTTTTTAAGTTTGGCCCGCCAGGCTAGATCTAGGTCTTCGTAATACATGAAAAGTCGATCATCGAAATTTCCTATATCAGCTAGCATTTCTTTTCGTAAAAGAACTGATGCGCCACAGGCGCCGAAAACATCTTCTTTGTTGTTATACTGTCCTGAATCTGTTTCTCGGAACCCGCGGTCGTTACCTCTGCCATCGGCTAATAATTGCAACCCAGTGCTGTTGATGGTTTTTCTGTCTGCGTGAAATAGGATTTTGCATGTGACAAGTCCGATGTATTTTGATTCGAGGATTTCATTGACGAGAACCGCAAGCCAGTTTTCCGGAACCTCTGTATCATTGTTAAGCAAGGCGAAGAAATCGCCTTTTGCATGCTCAAAACCCAAGTTATTTCCTGCTGCAAAACCAAGGTTTTTGCGTGCTTCGATAATCCGAACCTCTGCCCAATTATTCCGAATAAATGAAACTGAATCATCTGTCGACCCATTGTCTACGATTATGATTTCATAATTTGAGGGCGGATAACTTTGTTTTTTAAGAGATGCCAGGCAGTTTTCGAGAAATCGTAAGCCATTGTAATTTACAATAATTATAGAAACAAAAGGAAGATTTTGGCCCTCGGATTTATTGGCATTTAATTGAATATTTGTTGAATTCATTGTTTTAATTTTTTGTTGTGCGAATACTTGGGGTTTCAGATTCTGGGTTGAGATTGGGGCTATAAAATTCGTCTCCTGCCATCAATTGTTTGTTCCATTTCGATTTAAAGTAACTAATTTCTTTTTCAAAGCGGGCGATTTTTTCGGGTGTGTCTTCGGGGCCTCGGGTTTTGGACTCATAATGGGTAAATTCTGCATGAGGCGTCCAAACCACCACATAGCCTTTTTCTTTTACTTTTAGGCATAAATCAATGTCGTTAAATGCAATTGCAAGTTTTTCATCGAAGCCATTAACTTCTTCAAACGTTTTTCGTTTAATCATCAAGCATGCACCTGTCACACAACTAACATTTCTAATGGTAGCCATGCGGAATCCATAACCTAATTTTCCTTTAGGAGTGTGTCTTAAAGTATGGCCAGCAATTCCAGTCATACCCAAAACCACACCTGCGTGCTGTACAGTATTATCAGGGTAAAAAAGGGCAGCTCCAACTGCGCCCGTCTCAGGCCTGAGTGCATGTTCAGCCAGCCGATATAGGTTTTCTTTGTTAAGGGATTCGATGTCGTTGTTTAAAAACAGGAGAAGTCCTCCGGATGCTAACTGTGCTCCATGGTTGTTGATTGCGGCGTAACTGAAAGGCAGGTTCCAGTTGATTATCTTGAATCGCTTGTCTTTTTTTAGTTTTTCGTATAGATGAAAAGTTTCGTTTTCAGTGCTTCCATTTTCCAGAATTAAGATTTCTAGATTTGGATAATTATCTGCAAGGATAGAATCCAAACAAGTGCGCAGGGTTTGTGCCTGATCCTTTGAAGGAATAATAATCGAGATCAATGGCCATTCTTTTGGATGATAAATTGCCTGATAGAGGCCTGTTGCCAGTCCGTTGGAAGCTTGACCAGCGAGGTTGCATCGATCCAGATGTTCTTGAAGTGCTCTTCTCCCCGCATCGTGGGCGTAGTTCTTGGCGGTGGGATTTCCCGCAGTGGATGCAGGGTGGACTCTCCAATGATAAAGTATTTTTGGGATATGGACGATTTTACGAGCTAATTCACATGCTCGTAAAACAAGATCGTAATCTTGCGAACCGTCAAATCCTTTGCGAAACCCACCAGTCTTCTTGATGATGTCACTGCGAAAAACCAAAAGATGACAAATGTAATTATGACTTCTTAGGGTGTCCCATCCAAAGGAGGGTTTGAAAGTAGGGCTGAATCTTTTTTTGCCATTTGCATTTATGAAATCTTCATCGGAGTAGATGATATCAATGTTTGTTCCAGGCTGTTGTAATTGGTTCACAACCTCGTGCAATGCAAATGGTGCCAGTGTGTCATCGTGATCAAGGAGTGTGATAAAATCGCCTGAAGCGAGATGAAGAGCCGCATTTGAATTTCCTGCAATACCAAGATTTTCATCAAGAAAAGCAAGGCGAATTCGTTTGTCGGATCGGGCATAATCAGTCAGTATTTTTTTTGTTTGCTGTGATGAGCTATTGCCATCCGCAATGCACAGTTCCCAATTGCCATAGGTTTGAGCAAGAACAGAATCAATCATTTCCCTAAGGCAGTGTGCGGGGGTATTCCAAGTAGGTGTAACAATGCTTATTTTGGGTTGATAAGTGAACAGGTTTTGACGTTGTTGCGAAAGTTGTGCGCTATCAGGTTCGTGGAGTTTGATCCATTTTTCATAATTGGTATGAAGTTCTACATTACCTAATTGAGATTTCCTGGAAGTAATAAAGTTCCAGGTATTTTTAAGGAGTATAAAAGATGCGGCCAGCATTTTAGATTGAAAAGATTGTGGAGGAAAGAGTGTCTTGATTGCAGGGTCAATTCGCTTGAGTATTTTCCACCCAATATGATTTTCGATTTTTTGCAATTGCAATCGGAGTTGAAGAAGTTCGTTATCTTTTTGTGCCAAGCAAGCTTGCAGAAATTGAAAGTGGTCTTCAGAGTTCAGGTTGTAAGGTGGTTGCTGATCGTTAGAAACGATTTTAAAGGAAGAAGGTGGCAGAAAATCTGCGCGATATTTTTTAGCTTCCATGGAATTGCCTTGATAAAAGCAATATAACTTATTTAAACACTAAGGTTTAAATAGCATGGAAACGGAAAAAGTGGCAAGAGGAAAGACTATCTGCGCCATTCGTCTATAAGGGACGCAACTAACCCAGTCCACCCGGTTTGATGAGGGGCCCCAAGTCCTTCGCCAGTATCACCATTAAAATATTCGTAAAAAAGAACGTAATCATTCCAGTTAGGGTCTTCTTGGAATTTTTTGTATCTCCCGTGAACTGGACGGGTTCCATTTTTGTTTCTAGCAAAAATTTTAATGAGCCGGTCGGCAATATCCTTGGCCATTAATTGGAAAGTAATTGAGGTTCCGTGTGATGCTGGTGTACTAACAGCAAATCTGGGTCCAAAAGCTTTCCCTAGTTTTCGGATGGATTCAATAAGTAGGAAAGAGGTGGGAAACCAAATGGGGCCGCGCCAGTTGGAATTGCCCCCTTTAAGTTTTGAATCACTTTCTGCAGGTTCGTAGCCAACCGAGATTCCATCGTAAACAAAAGGATTTTTAGCGTGAGCTTTTGAAAGGCTTCGAATACCAAAATCTGAAAGGAATTCAGATTCGTTATAAAGCCTGTGCATAAGTCGGGAAAGTTGATTTTCGTCAACAATGGTGAGTGCGTAAGAAACCTTTCCATCTTCTTCAGTTTTATGCACAACATTTTTAACAAGGTCTTGCCTGTTTTTAATGAACCAAAGAAAGTTGTTGGTAAATTCCTTGAATGGTTTGATCCACTCCATCTCAATGCGTTCGACTGCAAACAAAGGAACAAGGCCAACAAGAGATCGCAGTCTGAATTTTTTAAAGGTTCCATCTGGGAAACGAAGGACATCATAGAAGAACCCATCTTCCTCATCCCAAAGTTGATAATCGCGGTTGCCCATATGTTTCATTGCGCCAGCAATATAGGCATAATGTTGGAAGAATTTGATGGCAAGGCCTTCGTAAACGCGATTTTCTTTGGCAAGTTCGAGGGCAATGCGCATTAGATTAAGGCAAAACATACCCATGTACCCACCCGCATCGGATTGCTCAAGGACAGACCCGTCTGACATTTTCATGCTTCTGTCGACAACCGTGATGTTGTCCATGCCCAGGAAACCACCTTCAAATACATTATTTCCTTGGCTGTCAACTTTGTTGATCCACCAGGCAAAGTTGATGATTAGTTTGTGGAAACATCGTTCGAGGAAATCGCGGTCAGCTTTGCCTGTTTGGATACGTTCCATGTTGTAAACCCGCCAGACAGACCAGGCGTGGACGGGGGGATTCAAGTCAGAAAATTCCCATTCATAGGCAGGTATTTGTCCGTTGGGATGTTGGAATTGCTCAAACAATAGGAAATAAAGTTGCTCCTTGGCGAATTTTGGATCAACCCTTGCGATTGCAGGGCAGGTGAAAGCAAGGTCCCAGGCTGCAAACCAAGGGTACTCCCATTTTTCGCAAGGTATCAATACGCGTAGCGAATTAAGATGGCGCCAGTGCTGATTGCGAATGTTCTTTCTGGACTGCGGAGGAGGCGCATCAGGATTATCGCCATCGAGCCAAGTGTTCACATTGAAGATATAGTTTTGTTTGGTCCAAAGTAATCCACTAAAAGCTTGGCGCTGGATCATTTTTTCATCGGGAGTAGCTTCAGGTGGGTGGATGGACTGATAAAACTCATCCGCTTCTTCTTTTCTGGTTTTGATGGTGAAATCGACTTCTGCGAGAGGCCTGCTAAGACCGACATTATCGGAAAGCCTCAGGTGCAAAACCTGAGTTTCTCCCGGAGCAATTGCAGGGAAGTGGTAGCAGAATGTAGATTTAGTTCCTTGATGTTTTGGGTTGGTGGTGTTTTCGCCATTGATAATATGTCGATGAAAAGCGTCTTTAGTGTAAGGTTTTCTTGACAGGCTGTTTTTTCCAAAAACTACAGGACCGTTAGTTTCGTTGTAAGTGAAAAGGGATATCCCGTTTCTGGGGCCGTATAGGATGCGTTGGCCCAGGCGGTAGTAAGCAGGAATATCTTTGAGGGTTTCTACTTGTGAGTCATCAGCCAAGATGCTGATAAATCCGGGGCCCTCAGGACCCTGGGTGATCAATGGTTCAGGGTTGCCCGCTGGAGACCAAGCATTTTTGTCCCAAGCCCAGGTGTTACGGAACCAAAGGTGAGGAAGAATATACAGCGGAGCAGGTTCAGGACCACGATTAATTGCCTCGATGCGAATACAGAAATCTTCTGTATTTGTCTTGGCATATTCGATGCTGATATCAAAGTAGCGGTTTTCGTTAAATACGCCTGTGTCTAGAAGTTCATATTCATCCCCTTTGCCTTGTCTGCTGCGATTGACATTGACCAAATCCGCGTAGGGGAATTCGCCTTGGGGATATTTGTAAACATATTTCATGTAAGAGTGTGTAGGGGTATTATCAAAGTGGAAGTAATACTCTTTCACATCTTCGCCATGATTGCCTTCTTCTGATGTAAGCCCAAAAAGCCGTTCTTTTAGGATAGGGTCTTTTCCATTCCAAAAAGCAGGGGCAAAACAAAGTAATTGATATCGATCGCAAATGCCAGCAATACCGTCTTCGCCCCAGCGGTAAGCTTTGCTGCGTGCTAAATCGTGGGGAAGGAATCCCCACGCATTGCCATCAGGGCTGTAATCTTCCCTGACAGAGGCCCAGGCCCGTTCACTAACATAAGGGCCCCATCGCCTCCAGCCGGTGACATCATCCTGTATTTCATTTAGTCGTTGTTGTTCTTGAGTAATCATATTGTTTCCGAGCCTAAGTTTAAAAAGAACACTTATGATGAACTTTGTGAACAGGTAAAACAAGATGAATGAATAAAAAAGTCCTTAGCTATGAACTAATCTGGCAGCATAATTGGAAGCGCCAATGAGTGGAGCTTCAGGGTTAAGAGCAATCTGGATGGGAATCGATTTCATGAGGCCTAAAAAGCGGCCTTTAGCAAAGAATCCTTCGAGGAATTTACCGTTATTCATGAATGGGAGGATTTTAGGGGCTATACCGCCGCCAATAAATACCCCACCTGTACCGAGGCATTTTAAAGAAAGGTTTGAAGCTTCTTTTCCGTAAATTGAAACAAAAAGATTAAGTGTTGCAACCGCAGCGGGGTCGGAGTTGGCCAAGGCCATTTGGGAAACCACAGCGCTGGAATCGGATTCGGCTTTAAGTCGAAGAGTGAGGGCCTCGGTGGGTTTTTCGACGCCTGTTTCAGTTAGGAAGCGGAAAATATTAAAAAGTCCAGGGCCTGATAAGATTCGTTCGTAGCTTACATGGTCAGGGTAATGCTGCCTGAGCCAGAGGAATAAATCAATTTCGAGATTATTGGTTGGTGCGAAATCGCAATGTCCCCCCTCGGAAGCGGCAGGATGGTATTTTTCGCCGTCCCAAAAAAGAATGGCTTCGCCCAAGCCGGTTCCCGCAGCAATGACTGCAATATTTCCGCTAGTGCCATTTTTGCAATCTGGGTTCAAGTGAACTTTTTCCGTGGGGTTGAGAAAAAGCATTCCGAATGCAGCAGCTTCGAGATCGTTTAAAAGTTTGACTTTTTTGGATTTTACAAAGTCACCGAGTTTAAGTTCGTCAAGTTCCCAAGGGAGGTTGGTGGTTTTGCATTTTCCGCCAAGGACAGCGCCAGCTACACCAAAACATCCAGCCTCAATCGCAAGGTTTTTATCGTCAGCGAGAAACTTTTCGAGAATTTCTTCGAGGCTTTTAGGGCCTTTGCTTGGAAAAACAGATTGGCGGATAAGTTTAAGCTTTCCTGCTTCCAGCGAATAAAGTGCTAAAACAGTTTTGGTGCCACCTATATCGCCAGCAATAATCATTTGGATAACTCCGAAAAAAAGAATCACATTGGTTATTAAACAATTGAGTTTAGGATTTTCTTGGAAGCAAAATCGATGCCCCCTTTGTCACCAAAGATTGCAGACCCTGCAACTAAAACCCCTGCTCCCGCCGCAACCACCAAGGGTGCGGTGTGGGCATCAATACCGCCGTCTACTTCAATCTCAACGGCAAGTTTTTTCTGGGTAATGATCGACTTTAATCTGGCGATTTTATCCAGAGTTTCAGGGAGGAATTTCTGTCCGCCGAACCCTGGGTTTACTGTCATGATTAAAACCAGATCCAACTTTGGCAATATTTCTTCAAGAACGACCAAAGGTGTTGCAGGGTTGAGGGCGACCCCTGATTTTTTACCAAGCCCCTTGATGTGTTGAATCGTGCGGTGAAGGTGAGGCGTGTTTTCAGCATGAACAATGATACTGTCGGACCCAGCGTGGGCGAATGCATCAAGCAGATTGTCAGGGGTGTTAATCATCAGGTGTGTTTCAAAGGACAACTTTGTTGCCTTGCGGATAGATTGAATTACTGGGATTCCAAAGCTTATATTTGGAACAAATTGCCCGTCCATCACATCAATGTGAATTCGGTTGGCTCCTGCCGTTTCAGCCTGGGAGATTTGTTCCCCTAGAATGGTGAAATCTGCAGCAAGTATTGATGGGGCAAGTAAAGCTTTTGCTGTTGCCATTTTAATCTCGATAAGTGAATGATTTAAGAAAGTCCGGATGATGCGTCTGCATCAAGCAGCCAAAGTAGAGAACCATGTATGGGGTTGATCCCTTGGGAGGGATAAGTCTCAAGAGCAGGCTTGCCTTGAAGAACTTCTTTTAAAGCAGCCACCTTGTCTTTTCCTGCAACCAGAAAAATCACATTTTTAGCGTGATTGATAATTTCATAGGTTAATGTCATTCGATTGGTATTGAACTTAGGAACAAAATTCGGAACTACCCATTTGTTTTTTTCAGTCAGGGCTGTAGTTCCTGGGAATAAAGATGCAGTATGGCCATCAGGTCCCATGCCCAGATATAGAAGATCAAATTGAGGGGGATGTCCAGAACTTGGTGTGTTGAAGAATGCAGCGATTTTATTTTGGTAATCTTGAGCAGCTTGATTGATATCGGCTTTTTCAGCCTCCATCCTATGGATTTGAGATGGGACTGCCGGAATGTGGGAAAGCAGCGCATCTGTGGCCATCTTGAAATTGGAATCAGCATGTGTAGGAGGTACGCTTCTTTCATCGCCCCAGAAAAAATGGCATTTATCCCATGGAACTTGTTTTTTGTATTCATCAGTGGCTAAAAGGGATAGCATCCCTTTAGGGGTGCTGCCCCCCGATAGGACGACAGAAAATTTCCCGTTCGCTTTGATGGATGCATTGCAAATGCGGATGAAATGAAGGGCGCCAGCTTCTGCAACAGAATGTGCTGAATCAAGGATTTGGATTTCTCGGGGCATAATAATTTCCATGAGAGATAAAGTTGGGATAACCGAAGAGCAAAAATTAAAGGCGCAATTCCACTACAAGTTTGGAAGTACGCCTTAAATGTTAC
The DNA here is from genome assembly GCA_009920765.1 of Planctomycetota bacterium. GTDB lineage: Bacteria > Planctomycetota > Planctomycetia > Gemmatales > Gemmataceae > UBA969. The sequence continues at coordinate 108,237 of RFZJ01000002.1, forward strand.
CTGTGAAGTCATTAACCGCCGGTAGGTTTTTCAAGATGCCCACCGAATTGAAAACGCATCGCAGAGAGGAGTTTGTCTTGGTACTCCGATTCTCCGCGGGAAGCGAATCGTTCGTAAAGGGCGGTGGTCAGAACCGGTACAGGTACCCCTTCGTCAATTGCAGCCTTGATCGTCCAGCGGCCTTCACCAGAGTCAGAAACGCGGCCAGAAAACTTCTTGAGGCTTGGATCATCCACCAAAGAGATGGCGGTGAGGTCAAGGAGCCACGATGCGATAACACTGCCACGCCTCCAAACTTCAGCGATGTCGCCAAGGTTGAGATCGTATTGATAGTGCTCAGGGTTTCGAAGAGGAGTAGTTTCTGCATCGATTTCCGCATCTTTTTTGCCGATATTGGCACTGTGAAGCACTCCTAGGCCTTCAGCATATGCAGCCATCATGCCGTATTCAATTCCATTATGAACCATCTTTACGAAGTGACCTGCCCCATTAGGGCCGCAATGTAGGTATCCCTCTTCAGCGGTTCCAGATTTTGCAGCACGGCCTGGTGTTCGATCAATGTTCCCAATACCAGGAGCCAAAGTGGCAAAGATTGGGTCAAGGTGTTTGACGATGGCGGGTTCGCCACCGATCATCATGCAGTAACCGCGTTCCAATCCCCAAACTCCACCGCTTGTACCGACATCCACATAATGGATGCCTTTTGCTGCGAGTTGTTTGGCGCGACGGATATCGTCGACATAATAGGAGTTCCCACCATCGATGAGAACATCGCCACTCGATAAAAGAGGAACTAATTCATTGATGGTCTGATCGACCACGCCCGCAGGAACCATCAACCAGATGATTCTTGGAGTCGGAAGTTTTTTTACCATGTCAGCATAAGAGGAGGCACCTTGAGCTTTCTTGGCTTCATATTTTTTAACGGTTTCTTGACTGCGATCAAATACGACGCAAGTATGTCCACCTCGGATGAGGCGCTCAACCATATTACCACCCATTCTACCAAGCCCAACCATTGCGATATTCATTTGAAACTCCACACATTAAAGGGAAAAATTACTTACGAAACGACTCTTTGGTAAGATTGAAGTTACTATCGCCGATGAGAACAACATCAGCCATTTGAATGAAAAAACCTGTGTCAACAACACCGGGAATAGTTCGGATTGACATTTCGAGTTTAGCAGGGTCAATGGTCGGAGGAATAATGCAGTCAAAAATAAGATTTCCGTTGTCGGTTATGCCTTGTGTGCCATTTTTCATCCATATTTCGCCATGAATACCAAGTAATTCAAGTTTGTGTTTTACCAATGCAGATCCGAATGGCACGACCTCAACCGGAAGTTTGCCTCGGGTACCCAGTTTGGAAACGATTTTATCGTCACCGACAAGGATGATGAATTTTTTTGCGGAAGCAGCAATGATTTTTTCCCGAACCAAAGCCCTGCCATAGCCTTTGATTAAATTTAGATCAGGGTCAACTTCATCAGCACCATCAATAGCGCAGGAAATATTACCAATAGCCTCTTCAAGGGGAACAAGAGGAATATTTAATGAGCGGGCTAGAGATGCTGAATCTTCAGAAGTGGGAACTCCTTGAACCTTTAATCCAGCTTTAACTTTTTTACCAAGGAGATTGATAAATGCAACAGATGCTCTACCTGACCCCAAGCCGACAATGTCGCCGGTATTAATAAACTCAATTGCTTTTTCGTAAATGGTCATTCCTGATTTAGCAACCTGATAAAATTAGTTTGTAATGAACTATCATTTCGAGTGTTTCTTGATTTGGTCCTTGGCAGCATTAATGATTGCCTCAGGGGAAAACCCGAATTTCTTTTGTAACGCCTTGAGAGGTGCGGAAGCCCCAAAACTGCGCATTCCAATAGTAACACCATCCAAGCCGACGAATTTTTCCCAGCCAAAGGTGGAAGCCATTTCAACTGCGACTCTGGCTCGAACCGAACTGGGGAAAACTTCTTCACTATACCCAGGATTCTTGGCGCAATAATGATTGTAGATTTCCCATGATGGAATGCTTACCACCCTGGATTTGATACCTTCCCCAACCAGCTTTTCATGGGCTTCAATGCACATGGAAACCTCGCTGCCAGTTGCAATCAGGATTACTTCAGGTTTGTTGCCCTTGGAAGCATCTGCAATAATATACGCACCACGGGCAAGACCGTTTGCAGGTGCATATTTGGTGCGATCTAATGTCGGTAAATCCTGACGGGTAAGGACCAAAACAACAGGCTCATGTTTGATTGGCATAAGGTATCGCCATGCTTCTGCGACTTCGTTTGAATCGCAAGGGCGAATGGTGATAATGCCGGGCATTGCCCGGAGTGATGCCAGATGCTCGATGGGTTGATGAGTTGGACCATCTTCCCCAACACCGATGGAATCGTGTGTGAAGATGTAAAGAACTGGTATTTCCATAATAGAGCCAATACGGATGGAACCGCGGCCATAATCACTGAAAATAAGGAACCCAGAACCGTAGGTTCGTAACTTGCTAAGATTCATACCGTTAATGATGGCGCCCATCGCATGTTCGCGAATGCCGAAGTGGAGATTTCTTCCAAGATAATTGGTGGCTTCGAAATCGCCAGCAACTTCTTTACCGTCTTTTTTAAATGTAAGTCTTGTCTTGGTGCTAGGTGCAAGATCTGCTGCACCACCGATAAGCCATGGTACATTAGGAGCGATTGCATTAAGCACTTCAGCGGAAGCAATGCGGCCAGCCTTGCCCTTGGCATCGGCAGGGTAGCTGGGGATGTCTTTATCCCAACCTTGCGGAAGTTCTCTCTTTTCCATCAATTCAAGTTGGTTAGCAAGTTCCGGGTAAACCTTTTTGTATTCTTGAAAAAGTTTGTTCCAAGCAGCACTGGCATCAGCACCTCTTTTTCCAAGAATGTCTTGAAAATGCTGGTAAACACCGTCTTGTACATCAAAAGTTTTTTCAGGGTCTAATCCGTAATTGATCTTTGCACCCTTAATAGCTGCTTCGCCCAATGGTTCGCCGTGTGCAGAATGATGGTCTTCCTTGCCTGGAACACCCCAGGCAATCAAACTGTCAATGATTACCAAGGTTGGCCTGTCTGTGGTGTGATGGAAAGATTTAATTCCGCGCTCGATCATATCGAGATCGTTGGCATCAGCAATTCGCGTGACGTTCCAGCCAAGACCAATAAAGCGAGTAGCTACATCTTCAGAGAAAGCCAAGCTTGTGTGGCCTTCAATGGTGATGCGATTGTTGTCGTAAATCCAGCAAAGATTTGAAAGCTTAAGATGACCAGCGAGGGAGGCAGCTTCGTTGGAAATACCTTCCATCATGCAACCATCGCCACAAATCGAATAAACATTATATTTGAAAAGCTCGAACCCAGGCCGGTTGAAGTAAGCGGCGAGCCATCGTTCAGCCATGGCCATACCAACAGAGGTTGCAAGGCCTTGGCCTAAAGGTCCGGTGGTGGTTTCAACACCACTGGTCCAGTGGTATTCTGGGTGTCCGGGTGTTTTGCTGTCGAGTTGACGGAAGTTTTTGATGGCGTCAAGAGAGACAGCGGGTTCATTGATGATCGAATAATTTTTTCCAACGGTTTTGACCCCAGCAAGATGAATCATGGAATAAATAAGCATGGAGGCGTGACCAGCTGAAAGCACGAAGCGATCGCGGTTAGGCCATATTGGATTGGCAGGATCGAAGTTTAAGAAATTTTGCCAAAGAGTATAAGCTAGTGGGGCTAAAGCAATGGGAGTTCCAGGGTGGCCTGAATTTGCTTTTTGCACTGCATCCATGGATAATGTTCGAATGGTATTGATTGCTTTTTGTGCAGGTGTTTTGTTTCGGTCAGAATGAAGAATATCAGTTGCCACTTTAATAACACTCCCGTAATGAAAAATCTTGATATATGCATTCGATATGCGATCAAACCCAATTAACTAAAGCTTAAGTTAACGAACAAATATATTATTACAAGTAAAAATCATCATGAATTGGTAAGAAAGATGTGATAGGTGGAATATGAAATATGTGAGTGCGAATAACTTTTTAGATTGTCTTTGTCATATGGTTTAATGAATGTTATGCTCAATGGCATAAGATTGTAATGATTCCCTCCCAATTTGGCTTTATCTGAAAGGAAATACCTTGAACACAAATTTAGATCGCAGAAATTTTATTGGTAAAACAACCGCTGTAATTGCTGCTGCAGCATTTTCAGGTGATGTTATTGCGCAAGACGATGCAGGTTTTGTTCTCCCAAAACTCCCCTATGCCTACGATGCTCTCGAGCCTTTTATTGATGCGAAGACTGTCGAAATTCATTACGACAAACACCATCGCACTTATGTATCCAATCTCAACAAACTCCTTGCAGGAAATAAAGATTTGATGAAGATGGATATTAATCAATTAGTCAGCAATATTTCAAAGGTTCCTGAAGCTATCAGGCAGGGTGTGATCAATAATGCAGGGGGCAATGCAAATCACATTTTATATTGGGATGTAATGGGGCCAAAAGCAGGTGGAAATCCAAGCGGTGCTATCGCAAAAGCTATCGATCAATCCTTCGAAAGCTTTGATAAGTTCAAAGAAAAAGTCAATCAAGCAGGCCTAACACGGTTTGGTAGTGGTTGGTCATGGCTTGTTGTTGATGCAACCAAGAAACTCCAAGTCATAAGCACTCCAAATCAGGATAGCCCGTTAATGAACGGTCATACTCCGATTCTTGGAATTGATGTTTGGGAACATGCCTATTATTTGAAATATCAAAACAAAAGAGCTGATTATTTGGCTGCCTGGTGGAATTTGGTGAATTGGAAGGCGGTTTCAGATCGTTTTGGTGCTGCAACTTCCAAAAGCTAATTATTTTGGATGGTCTACCAGCATAAGAAAAAAGGGGAAGCACCTCAGTGTGCTTCCCTTTTTTTATCTTGACCCCGCTGGCTGTCGTAATGCCCGCATTGATTCCCATTGCTCGGGAGACATTATAACTTCTCTAGCTGAACTACCGTTGTAGGTGCCGACAATCCCATCTTCAGCCATGAAATCGATTAGCCTTGCAGCTCTGCCATAGCCTACCCCAAGAGATCGTTGAAGCAAGGAAACGCTGCCCCTACCTTCGCGAATTACAACCTCGACAGCAGCTTCGTATAAATCATCACGAGATCTGAGTTTTTCGGCAAGATCCTTTGAGGCAGAATCGTCCTCTTTAGTTTCAAGTTGCATGAGCTCCTGAGCATAGCATGGTTCGCCCTCAAGATTTTCGACAATATTGCTGATTTCTCGATCGCTCGCAAAAGTACCCTGGGCTCGAACAAGAATACTTGTGCCCGGTGGAAGAAAAAGCATATCCCCCTTGCCAAGAAGTTTATCAGCTCCCATTTCATCAAGTACAACTCTTGAATCGGATTTGTTTACGACCTTGAAGCATATTCTTGAAGGCATATTGGATTTGATAAGGCCAGTGATAACATCGACCGTAGGTTTTTGAGTAGCAACAATCAGGTGGATCCCAGCAGCTCTGGATTTTTGAGCAAGCCTGATAATATGGGTTTCAACTTCCTTTTTCATAGTCATCATGAGGTCTGCCATTTCATCGATAAATATGACGATGTAAGGCATTTTGGCTGGTATTTTGCTGCGGTCTTCGCCCTCTGCAGGCTCAACTCTTCGTATGACTTCATCCCCGCCCAGTTCGTTGTAGCTGGCAATATTTCGAACTTTGGCACGCCTTAGAAGTTCGTATCTTTCCTCCATTTTTTCAACTGCCCACGCAAGGATGGCTTCCGCCTTCTTCATATCGTGAACTACGGGGTGCATCATGTGGGGGATTTTTGTGAAGTTGCTGAGTTCAACAACTTTCGGGTCGATCATGATCATTTTGATTTCATCGGGTGTACGAGTCATCAGCATGCTTAAGATGATGGTGTTCATACAAACAGATTTACCGGTGCCGGTACTACCTGCGATTAGAAGGTGGGGCATGTCTGCAAGGTCGTAAACTAGGGGTCTGCCTTCCGAGTCTTTTCCTAAAAATAAAGGAATCTTTAAGCTCTTAAGTCTTGGTCCGGTTGATTGCAAAACTTCCTTGAGTCGCACTTCAGCTCTTATTTCGTTGGGGATTTCAACGCCAACGGTGTTTTTTCCTGGTATAGGAGCTATTATTCTTACGCTTGAGACCTTCAAGTTTAAAGAAATGTCATCATTCAACCTGGTAACCTTGTTGACTCGTAGTCCGGTTTCAAGAGCAAGTTCAAACTGCGTTATTACTGGGCCGGTATTAATCCCAACAACTTTAATATTAAGTCCAAAATCTAAAAAGGTTTTTTCAAGCAGCACGGCCCTGTCCCGTAAATCCTGCTCTTGTGTATTTACAGCCAGGGGCTTGGGATCCTCAAGCAAGCTCATTGGGGGCAGTTCGTATTTTTCCGAGCTGGTGCTTAAGTCTAAGGCTGCTGCAACTTTGTTTTCGTGCTTGGCATTGAATTTTTCATGATGGAATATTGGAATACCATCTTCAGCTTTTTCCTGTGCTTTGGCTCTTGGTTTGGAAACCGGTGCCTCAATTACAAATTCATTGCTTTCAAACTTCGAAGCATCGATTTGACTGTCGGTTTTGGTTGGGATTAATTTTTTCGAAAACTTGAAAATGCTTGTTAAAAGTCGTGTTAATACCACCAAGAATTTCAGAAGGTTCGTTATTAAAAACTGTAAGCTAATCCCTAGGGTGCTCCAAACAACTGGCAAAGCTAAAAATGATGCTGACAATACAATAATAATTGCCAACGGCATAATCACCCATTCCGGTATCAGGTTTTTAGCTTCAAAAAATATCAGTGCACCCAAACTGCCGCCAGATCCTGCGGGTGAAACCATGGGAAGAAAATCTTGGTTCATGGTGGCTATGACTGAAGTGGCAGGAATCAAGGTTAACCAACCTGCAAGGCGTAGTATCCAAGTCATCGGGTGGTTTCTGAGCAATAGACCAAAAACCAAGGTGAACCATGTGCCTAAAATAAAAAAGGAAGAAAGGCCGAGAAATTTAAAAAAGGAAGATGAAATCCAAGTTCCGGCGGAACCGAGTGGATTTTTAGAAGTTACTCCGGGAAGTTCATATTGAGTAGGGAAGGACGGGTCTTGGCCCAGCATTGCAATACCAAGGGCAAAACCAAAAAACAACATTCCAGTGGCTACAGCATCCCAAAACCAATTTCTTGGGGGACTTGGCTCAATTGTTTTTTTTGTTGCAAAGAACAAGTTTCGACCTTGAAGTAGTACATCGTAATGAAAAAGAAAATATAGAAAGAGCGGGTTGTCGCTCCGTCTACTATAAAACTTTAGCTTAAAGAGATAAAAAAATGATAAAGGTTGCACTATTTGAACCGGAAATTCCGCCCAATACGGGCAACATAGCACGATTATGCGGGGCAGTAGGGGTACCTTTGCACCTTATTGGGCGATTGGGGTTCCGAATCGATGATAAATCCCTGCAACGGGCGGGGCTTGATTATTGGGATGCGGTATCTGTTCATACTCACAATACTCTTGAGGAATATGAAAAAATTATACCCCCAGGCAGGCTCTTTTGTTTTTCCAGCAGAGCCACAAGGCCTTTTACCCAAGTTCATTTCAAGCAAGGTGATGGTCTTCTCTTTGGCCCTGAATCTCAGGGACTGCCAGGCTGGATTCTTGATAAGTACTCCACCAACCAGGTTTTGATTCCAATGCCGGGTTCTGATTCCATCCGGAGTTTAAACTTGGCAACTTCGGTTGGGATTGCCGTTTATGAGTGTTTGCGTCAATTGCACGGCTGGTAAGAGTTATTGCTTATCGGTTATGCCAATCCTTACTACAGTAGGAGGAAATTCCGAGTCGATAAAATTGTAGGACGAAATGTTTTACAATTTTACGGAGGTTGGAATGGAATCCGTAATCACTTTGCCTAATCTTGATAATATCAAGCAGCATATTCACGAAAAATTGTGCACGAGGGAAAATCTTGACCCAAGTACCTCACCTTTAAAAATTAATAAAATAACCCGGTCGGGCAAAACTTGCGGATTATTCTTTGAAATCAAAGGTCCGAGAATGGTTCGATGTTATGCTCTTTGGGCTGGTGATGAAGAACGGATTTTATTTTACGATTCAGCGGGCCAACGGTTTGCAGAAACCAAGGTTCATGAGGGGCCCGATTTACGAAGAATTGCTGCTTAGTCTTTTAACCCGAAAACCAACACATGCCTTATCAACCCATCCTTGGCACACTTGCATATGTTTTATCGAAAGATAAAACCAAGGTTTTGATGATTCACCGCAATAAAAACCCGGAAGATCATCACTACGGGAAATATAATGGAATCGGTGGTAAACTTGAAACATACGAGGATGTTTTAACCTCGTGCAAGCGTGAAATTTGGGAAGAAGCTGGAATTGAATGTCATGACATTTCCTTGCGAGGTACGATAAGTTGGCCTGGGTTTGGAAAAAAAGGCGAGCCTTGGTTTGGTTTCATTTTTATGGTCAATGAATGGTCGGGCGAGGTTTTGGCTGATAACCCCGAAGGTACCTTGGAATGGGTGGAAATTGGGCAGGTTTTGAATAAGAATTTGTGGGAAGGCGATAGATATTTCATTCCTTTTGTTTTTGATTCAAATAAAAAACTTTTTCATGGTGTGATGCCCTATCATGATGGCAAACCGATCTCCTGGGACTATCAGATCGGAAGTTAAATACACATCTTTTTCCTAAATTTAACCCTTTAAATTTCTTCTACAAGTTGTCTGCTGGACTTAAAACAGTTAGAATTAACTTTTGTAGAACAAAATTAACTCAGGGGTTATTGGCAATGAGCGAAAATTCTGGCAGTGATCGATGGAAATCTCTTGCAGAAGATCTTGGTCTTCCGCCTGAAAAACCAGTTTCAGAGGTTGTTGCTAAAAACTCTGGGGATTCCCAAGGTGCTGGTGTGTCACAAGATTCTCCGATGGATGAAGATTTTTTGATATTCACCAAACCAGCACAGCGTAATCTTCCACCTTTGAAAGCTGCACCTGTAAAAACATTCCCTGTGCCCAAGGTAGTAGAACCTACTCCGCCCAAGGAAACTTTTGTTGAAATGGAAGAGATCCTTGAAGTTACTTTTGGCTCTCACCGTGCTCAGGAGCAACCGCAATCCAATCGGGCGCATATTGACATCCCGATAGTCGAGGCGGAAATTGTTGAGCCAAATGAAGATTCTGTTGTTAATACGCTATCTGAGCCTCAAAATGAGCAATCATCAGGATCCAATCGTGGTCGAGGCGGAAGGGGCGGAGATCAGGAAAGAGGAGGCCGAGGTCGAGGTCGCGGAGGTCGGGGGAGGGGCCGTGAAGATAATCGTCATGCCAATCAGAATAAAAACAATTCAGGCCCTAGTCGTGATAATGAAGGTGAAACAGGTCCTTCAAAAATGCATCCAGCTCCAGCACGAAACGAACGTCCAGCCGCTGTTACTTTTGGCCAGGGGCCGGATTCCAGGACGGTAATTTCTGATGACGAAGTATTGTCCGGTCCAGAATCCTATGGTTCGCACCATCCAGAGCAAGACGGCGAAATAGATGAAATCGACCTTAGCACCTGGAGTGTTCCTTCCTGGGAGGAATTGATTGCTTCGCTTTATAAACCCTAAATTATAAAAGTTTATTGCTTTGGAGTCATAGTGAATGTCAGATGCCGTCATTGATATAGTTGGCCCAGATTCGCTTCCTGTGATTGTGAAGCTATATAATCATATATTTCGTCCTGCGCGAGAAATTAGTGGGTTTCGCAGAAGGTATCAAGGGCGTCACAATGTACTGCAAATGATAGCCCGGGTTGACGATGAACCTGTGGGTTTTTTTGTGGGATTTGAATTAAAACCCTCGATATTTTTTACTTGGTTTTATGGTGTGATTCCGGAATATCGAAGAATGGGAATAGCTTCCCAACTGATGGAAGCAGTTCATGATTGGGTGCGCGAGCAGAAGTATGATTCCGTTCGGTTTGAATGCCATAATCAGCATCGTCCGATTTTGCACCTTGGAATTGCCAAGGAATACGATATCGTTGGTATTCGCTGGGACCCTGATCGAGGGACTAATCTTTTGTTATTTCAAAAAGACTTTTTTCATCATTAAGTTGTTTTTTATTCAACTCAGTTAGCAGCATTTATATTCAAAAAATTCTGCAGGAGTTTGGGGCCTTCGATTGAAAGAAAGCTTTCAGGGTGGAATTGCACACCATGAAGCTCCCATGATTTGTGGCGTACGCCCATGATCTCGCCTTCAGTAGTCCAGGCAGAGATTTCGAAATCAGGATTGGTGAATGTTTCCTTTTTAATAACCAGGCTGTGATACCTTGTTGCATCGAATGGGTTGGAAAGCCCTTTGAAAACCCCCTTGTTGTCATGATGGATAGGGGAAATTTTACCATGCATGATACGGCTGTTTCTAATCACTTCGCCGCCGAAAGTATGGCCGATGCACTGATGACCCAGACAAACACCAAGAATCGGGATGTTGCTTGCAAAAGCTTTTAAAACTTCATTAGAAATGCCAGCTTCTTTGGGGGTACATGGGCCGGGAGAAATTATAATTTTTGCAGGAGACAGTTCTTTAATTGCAGCAATATCAATTTGATCGTTGCGAAATACCCGAATATCCAAGGATGAATCAATTTCGCCCAGCCTTTGGACAAGGTTGTAAGTGAATGAGTCATAATTATCGATTACTAGAATCATGTAGTTCCTCATGCGAGTTTTATGAAATCAGGGAGTCCTGTTTTCAGGCGGAGGTTCAAAATTTAAGCATTTGATTAAACTAGCAGATTCTTCTGCCGCCTTAAGTCTGTCCATGCCATAATCGGCGATTTCAACAGACAATGGGCCATCATACTGGATAATATTCAAGGTGCGGAAAATATTCCCCCAATCAATATTGCCGTGCCCAGGGGCGCGAAATTCCCACCCTCTCCTGGGATCTCCCAGTGGCAGGCATCCATTCAGCAGCCCATTTCTACCATTCAATCGAACTGATATGTCTTTCAAGTGAACATTAAGTATCCTGTCGGGAAACCTTAATAGAAACTCGCAGGGGTCGATACCCATCCAATAAAGTTGCGCAGGGTCGAAGGTGAATCCAAATTCTTCGCGATTATCGAGGGAGGAAAGGGCTCTTTCTGCACTCGGGATATCAAAGGCCATTTGGCCGGCATGAACTTCGTATGCATATTTCACACCAGCACCTTGAAAGTTATCAAGTATGGGGTGGAGTTTTTCTGCGAAGAGTTGGAAAGCTTCTTCGATTTCTGCCTGGTTTGGTTGAGGGTATCCTGTAATGCGATTCCAAATTGGAGATCCACTAAAGCCAGAAATCGTGGGTATGCCCATTTTTTGTGCTGCATTAGCGGCAAGGCTTAATGCTTCGCTGGTTCTCTCACGAATGCCATCGGGGTCGCCATCGGCCCAAATTTCTTCTGGCAAAATGCGTTGGAGTATGGAATCGGCAGGGTCGCAAAGTGCCTGGCTGATACGATGCATACTCAAAACGGGAATGGACATTTCGAAACGAGAAAGCAGATCAAGGTTTTCCTGTAGTTTTGAGTCATCGGATTGAGCCTGCCAAACATCAAAATGTTTGCCCCAAGAACATAATTCAAAACCTTGAAAGCCCCATTCTGCAGCCAAGCCTGAAAGTTCATCCATAGGAACATCAGACCACGACCCGCTATGTAATATGATTGGCCTAGTCATGGTGTTTTGGCATCCTTACCATTAATTGTTTAATCCAGGAATAAGTCTGGATTGCTTTGGAATTACCATTAGATTTTATCATCGGAGTTATCGGTTTTTTGTGGTGGCGCTTCCACAACGGGCAATGATCTTGACTTGGTAGTTGAAGCCTCGGGTGTTGCAATGGGTGCATTGGTTGCAGGTTTTTGTAAAACCGAGGTAAACTGATCCTCTTCATCATCATCGATGTGAAGTTCATTGATCTCGTTGTTATCAAGGTCTTTTCTAAGTAGTAAAAAGATGAAGGTTGCGGAGCACCAGAAGTAACTGTAGCCAAAACCAACAACGAGGAGGAAAAATCCTCCAAGCCAGATTGCTACAAGTCCGGCGCCAATGATATTCCACCAGACGAGAGATTCTTTTTTGCTGCGGGTTTCGGAATCAAAGCCGAGGTACTTGCGATAGGCGGTTTGATCAATTTTGCCATCGACCACAATGTTTTCACCATCCACCTTGGCTCCCTGAAGCAGCAATTCGCGCCATCCAAACGAAGTAGGAGCATATACGAACAGATATTCTGGTGACCGGTTTGCAGACTGAATAAAAGGAGTGCTGGCGACCGACCATTTGGCAAGGTAAACACCAAGTGAAGCCATGAAACCAATGAAAAATACAACAACAATGCCATAACTTACTGCAAGCAGGTTGTATGCAATATAGTTCCAGGCCCGTGTATAAAGGTATTGTATACCCCTGCTGAAACTCTCCCAACTGTCCAATCCTTCGGAGCTAACGGTTGCTACCATAAGTGGCCATCCCAAAAGGCCAACAAGAACAAGGGCCATGATGAGGCCAAGCCCCATAAAAACGCCCCAGAAGAGACCACTAATAAAGATATCTCCGAGAACTGGGACCATTCCTAAAAGTGAAAAGACCATGATAACAAGGAAAATAAAGATTGCGATCATGGGGCAAAAAAGTGGAGCGGATATAAAGTTGGCCATATTCTCACGGGCGTATTTTAGTGCACCTAAAGCACCGATATTTTCATTTCGAGCAATTTGCACGACAACGATTCTAGAAATTGCTCCACCAAAGAACGACCATACAGCTATCACCCAAGCCAGTGAAAATAAGAAGTAAAGTCTTTGAAAGAAAGTTGCCTCGGGGTGTATAAGTAGAAGGGCTGGACGAATTACTTTAACCAGTGGTTCGATTAAAACAGGAACTTCTTGAATGATTACCCAGTCCCAAAACATGCCCACACTCCAAGGAGTTCCACTTTGGCCAGTTGCAAGAAGATAAGGATTTAGCCCGCGTTCTTCAAACCAAGGCCAGGTTGTTAATAGGCCTCTTGGTTTATTCGTACCAAGATGAGAAATGACATAATCCATGCGTTCTCTGGTTATTTTGCCTTCATTAATAAGAAAAGAAGATTTTAGCCCTAATCCAACTTCGTTTTGACGAAGGTTGGCTTCTTTCAAAGTTGTTAGCTCTTCCTCTGTTTCTACAAGATCTTCGAGTTCAAAGGTTTGATATAAACCACCAACCCCTGCAGCTTGGTGCATTAGATTCCAGGTTTCCCTGTCTTTTTTGAATGCAGACCAGGGATTTGCTGATTTGGCATAGAGAGTAGCCGACCATTGAGGTGGCTTTGCATCATAACCCATTGTGAAAATAATAGAAAGAAGCCACCATCCGGTAGCAGTTGTAAGAATGCCCAATGCTGCGAGCAACAGTTTGGAAGTATCAAATGCCAGGGAAAAAGAGCGGAAAATCACCAGCCAAGGTAGGATCTGGGTCATATCTTGAGCGGGTTGAGGCTCATTTTTCATGTAAACTCCTTTAATTATTGCAGCAAAAAGAATCCCTGATGATTGTCAGTTTAGGGCTTTTTATCATCAGGTGCAATTATAAAGGTAGTTTTAAGAATGGCAAACAATAAGGCCCGCAGGATTCACTGCAGGCCTTAAAAAGTAAGCTCTATTTTAGATTAGAACACTAGGGCAAGACCAGCATTAAAACCGTCAAAGATTCGGAATGTGCTGGTGTAGGTTGGATCTAAACCACCCCAACTGAAATTAACAGGGTTTGGCGATGATATGGTGTTGAAGAACATCATGACATCATAGTTGATCCGGAATTCTATCCCTTCAACGGGATACCATGCCATTCCAACGGTGGGTTGGATTTCTGGAACAACGGTATAAACCGTTTTGGATCGTTTGCTGATAGGTGTGGCATTTTTGACCTCGTTGAATTCATACTTCGCTCTTTCTTTAACAATATTCATGAAAAGTGCCGCTTGAAGATCGACTTGGGCTGTAAAACCATGCCCTAAATACCACTCCTGGCCAAAACCCGCATTAACACCATACATACGATTTGAAACAATATTGGTGTAAGCTGCAGCATCCAGGTTATTTCCTTCGCCATAAAGATTCAAATCGGTTGCTATCCACTTAAATCGTTCCCAAATCCATACAAACCTAGGGCCGACCCTTGCTGTTAATCTGTAGTCATCAGTTTCATAAACTGGTTTGCGGTAAGACATTTCTAATTGTTGAAATCTTTGGGTGAACTCTAGAGTCATAAAATCGGCGGCATTCCAAATGCCATAACCAGCAAAAGGAGTCTGAAAACCTTCTAAAGCAACCGGTCCTGGTGTTCCATTGGCTGTTGGAACATTAACTGAGGGCACTGTACCACCTTGACTCGTTACTGATCTAGCAAGGGCTGGATCTGCGAATGCAAAGATGTCATTTAGCGGGCCCGCGTATTGACTTGGGTAACCATAAACTGGAGAAGAAAGATATCCATCAGCCCCGTTGGCGCTGATATTTAAGTTGGGTGGAATCAAGCTAGCAGTACTGGCATAATTTGCCTTGGTAAGCCAGAGGTAGCTCATGGTAATTGAGGACTCGTCTGCAAATTTCCAACCACCTTCGATTTTGAAACCTGGCATATAACTGCTGGGCCCGGATACGGAACTAGTGTTTAAAGCATCAGTCATGCTTCCGATGAAATCTCTATTGAGCGCATCGGTTGCAACAATCGTTGAACTCGTTCCTGTTCCTGAAATTGCTTGAGGCCCTAGGTTGGTTCCATCAATCGCATAGAAGCCACGATAAGCCACAGTCTGGCTTTTGATTGGATTGGTTTGCCTATACATGGAGTAGGAACCGGAGATGAAGAATCCCCCAGTGTCCGGTCGGGCGTGGTACAAAGGTAGAGGAAGATTGGGTTCCCCTGATGCGAGGTCTTGTGCAAATAGATTAGGTGTGCTTGTAGCCAGCCAGCCAGCTAATAAGGCCGCTGCTCCACGAATTATCTTTTTCATATTCCCCCATCTCCTTCCACATAATTAAAAGCCAAAGCTTTTAATTTGACCCGAAGCCGGTTCTCAGCATGACGATTTCCCCCAGCCATGCTTTCGCAAGATCAGTACGGCCCAGGGTAAACACCCGCAAAGGCAATAAATACTGTCTTGTGAGAGCGCATGTATAAAGTGCTTTGATTTTGTGTCAATAGTAACTAAT